>WLGA01000075.1 GCA_009703445.1 Actinomycetota bacterium
ACCGTGGCACCCGTGAAGAGTGCGATCAGTAGGTAGACGTAACCGCCGTAGACAGAGGATAGCCAGCGACGCGCAGGGTCTTTGTGGGCATGATCGTTGGCGTTAAGCGCTGCCGTAATCGCAGCCAAATTCATCGAGAAGCCTCCAAAGAAGCCTGCTACCATCGCAGAAATTCCGGTAGCCGCCATCACTGGCTTGAATGGAACCTCGTAGCCAAAGCTCTTCATGATCGCAATTCCGGGTATGTTCTGGCTCGCCATAGTCACCAGATACAGCGGGATTCCAATTGAAACTATTGCCGCCAGATCAAAGGTTGGTGCCACGAACTCGATGGTCGGCAGCATCTCACTCGGGTCTACGGTGATTCCAAGATCGATAGCAGTCAAAGCAAACACAATCACCATTGCAACGGGGGTAGCCCATACGGTTGCGTACTTATAAAGAATCAACCAGACCAGGATGGCCGGCAAGACAATCCAAGGGAATTGCGCTGCCGATTTAAATGGTGCGATGCAGAAATTGAAGATAACGCCGGCAAGCATGGCTGATGCGATTGGTCTCGGGATTGACGACACAAGCCGGCCCAGTGCTGGCCAGAGGCCGGTAAGCAGCAAGAGGAAGCCGGTGACAATGAAAGCGCCAACCGCACTTGAGAACGGCAACCCTAGGGTGCCAGAGGAAATGAGTAGTGCAGCGCCGGGTGTGCTCCAGACAATCGAGATTGGCATCTTGTAGCGCCAGCTAAGGCCAATTGATAGCAAGCCATACATGGTGATCAGCACGAAAATGCCAGATGCTGTCTGTGATTTCGTAGCACCGAGGGAAGCGAGGGCTGCCAGTACGAGGCCCGCACTTGCTGCGGTTCCGGTGATTGAGGCTACTGAACCAGCCAGAATTGGAGCCTTGTGGTCAGAGAAGCGACCCATTTACTAGGCTGACTTCTCTTGACGCAAGCTCTTGAACGGGACGATCGCCGGTTCTGATCCCGACTCAACTACAGCCTTAGAAATCTTGACGATGCCTTGAACCTCTGAGCCTGGAATCTCGAACATGATCGGCCCGAGAATTTCTTCCATGATTGCGCGAAGGCCTCGTGCACCAGTCTCGCGCGCAACCGCTTGGTCGGCAATGGCCTGAAGTGCATCTAGATCGAACTCCAGCTCAAACCCGTCTAGCTCGAACATGCGCTGGTACTGCTTGACGAGCGCATTCTTAGGCTTGGTCAAAATCTCCATCAGAGCTGCGCGGTCTAGTGGAGTAACGGTTGCGATTACCGGCAAGCGGCCAATGAACTCTGGAATCAAACCGAACTTGCGCAGGTCTTCAGGCTGAACCTCGGTGAAGATTTCAATGTTGTCGTTCTTGCCGGCAATAGGAGAACCGAAACCGATTCCCTTCTTTCCTGCGCGAGCAGAGATGATTTCTTCTAGCCCGGCAAAAGCACCGGCCACGATGAACAAGACGTTGGTCGTGTCTAGCTGGATGAACTCCTGCTGAGGGTGCTTACGGCCACCCTGTGGCGGAACTGAGGCAACCGTGCCTTCAAGAATCTTTAGTAGAGCCTGCTGAACACCTTCGCCAGAAACGTCTCGGGTTATTGAAGGGTTCTCGGCCTTGCGCGAAATCTTGTCAATTTCGTCGATGTAGATGATGCCAGACTCGGCGCGCTTGACGTCGAAGTCAGCTGCTTGAAGGAGCTTGAGCAGAATGTTCTCGACGTCTTCACCGACGTATCCGGCCTCGGTCAAAGCGGTCGCATCGGCGACGGCAAAAGGAACGTTAAGTCTCTTGGCCAGAGTCTGGGCTAGATAGGTTTTGCCACAACCGGTAGGGCCAATCATCAGAATGTTTGACTTGGCAATCTCGATGGCATCGTGCTCTTTGCCAGCGGTGGTCAAGGTGCCACGTGAACGAAGTCGCTTGTAGTGGTTATAAACCGCAACCGCGAGGGCCTTCTTAGCCTGGTCTTGGCCAATCACATACTCGTCAAGGAATCCCTTGATTTCACGAGGCTTTGGAAGATCAATGTCTTCAACGCTTTCGGCGGCTGCGCCACCGAGTTCTTCCTCGATGATCTCGTTGCAAAGCTCGATGCATTCATCGCAGATGTAGACCATCGGCCCAGCAATTAGCTTACGAACCTGCTTCTGGCTCTTTCCGCAGAAAGAACACTTGAGCAGGTCGCTAGATTCGCCGAGCTTAGTCATACCAAAACCTTATCGTTCGGCAATGAAAAAGCGGATGAGCCTCGCCCATCCGCTTTTTATAGCTTTATTAGCCTTACGCGTTCTTGCGCGAGGTCAATACCTGGTCGATTAGTCCGAATTCAAGAGCTTCTGGAGCGGTAAGGATCTTGTCGCGGTCGATGTCCTTGTTGACCTCAGCTACAGAGCGCTTGCTGTGCTTAGACAACGTAGCCTCTAGCCAGTCGCGCAAACGCTGCATCTCATTTGCCTGGATCTCGATGTCAGACGCCTGGCCACGGCCAGAGTCGCCAGATGATGGCTGGTGAATGAGCACTCGGGCGTTTGGCAAAGCCAAGCGCTTTCCTGGCGCACCCGCGGCTAGCAGAACCGCCGCAGCCGAGGCTGCCTGACCCAAACACACGGTCTGAATCTGTGGGCGGATGTACTGCATAGTGTCGTAGATTGCGGTCATCGCGGTGAATGAACCACCCGGTGAGTTGATGTACATGGTGATATCGCGATCTGGGTCCTGCGATTCCAGGACCAGCAACTGGGCCATGATGTCATCGGCAGATGCATCGTCAACCTGCACGCCCAAGAAGACAATGCGGTCTTCAAATAGCTTGTTGTAAGGGTCTTGACGCTTGAACCCGTATGACGTGCGCTCTTCGAAGGTCGGAAGGATGTAGCGTGCCTCTGGGCTGGTGAATACGTTTGGGTTAGTCATAGTTTTTCTCCCTGACCTAGTTGGTGCCTACGCCGGTAGCGCTGGCTGCATACTTCTGAATGTGGTCAATGAAGCCGTATTCCAAGGCCTCCTGGGCGCTGAACCAGCGGTCGCGGTCTCCAGCTTCCATGATTTCTTCGACAGTCTTGCCGGTTTGTTCCGCGGTAATTGCGGCCAACTGGCGCTTCATCGAGATGATTAGCTGAGCCTGAGTCTGAATGTCTGCTGCTGTTCCACCGAAACCACCGCTTGGCTGGTGCAGAAGAACGCGGGTGTTCGGGGTCGCATAACGCTTGCCCTTGGTTCCCGATGAAAGCAAGAACTGCCCCATTGACGCGCACATGCCGATGCCGACGGTGACGATGTCATTTGGCACGTATTGCATGGTGTCGTAGATCGCCATACCAGCGGTAATCGAACCACCAGGTGAGTTGATGTAAAGGAAGATGTCCTTCTCGGAGTCCTCGGCGGCTAGCAAAAGAATCTTGGCGCAGATTTCGTTTGCCATGTCGTCTCGCACCTCGGTGCCAAGCCAAATAATGCGGTCCTTGAGCAGACGATCGAAGGTGCTGCTTTGTCCCTTAGCCTGATCAGCCATGAAGTACTCCTAAATCTTGAGGTTGCTTGTCAAAGATAACCGCAGGCGACACGAAATCCGTGATGTGTTCGCCAGTGGCTAAAGAGAAATGGCCCAGACCGAAGTCTGAGCCATCCCTGATGTCTTGGAACCCTTAGTGGTTGTGACCTGCGTGGTCATCTGCCGAGTCAACTGCGTCAGACTTGGTGAACTCTGATAGGTCCACAGCCTTGCCCTTTGCGTCAGTTACGGTCGCTGCCTCAAGAACGATGGTTAGCGCCTTGCGACGTGCAACCTCGCCAACGAATGCAGGAACCTGACCGTTTTCGCTGATTGCCTTGATGAAGTCGTTTGGCTGCATGCCGTACTGCTGTGCGCTCTGCACTAGGTACTGGATGAGCTCCTGCTCGCCGACCTGGATTTCTTCGTTCTCAGCGATTGCGTCTAGGACCATCTGAACCTGGAAAGACTTGGTGCTCTCTACGGTTACTTCTGCACGGTGCGCAGCATCCTCAAGACGGCCCTCGCCCTCAAGGTGACGGTTTACGTCAGCCTCAACAAGCTCGGCTGAAACAGGAACCTTGGCAAGCTCTAGAAGCTGCTCGGTTAGAAGTTCCCGAGCCTGGATGCCCTGGCCGAAGACCTTTGATGCAGCAAGCTGCTTCTCGATTTCAGCCTTTAGCTCTGCAACGGTGTCGAACTCAGAGGCAAGCTGCGCGAATGAGTCGTCAAGCTTAGGAAGCTCGCGCTCCTTCACTGCGGTAAGAGTTACTGAAACCTCAGCCTCCTGGCCGGCCTTCTCGCCGCCGACAAGCTTTGACTTGAAGGTGGTTGACTCGCCTGCGGTTAGGGTGTCAAGTGCCTCGTCGATGCCGTCAAGAAGGTTGCCGGCTCCGATTTCGTACGAGATGTTCTCGGCTGAATCGATGGTCTTACCTTCGATGACTGCCTTTAGATCGATGGTGGTGAAGTCGCCCTTCTTAGCAGGGCGGTCAACGGTCTTTAGTGTGCCGAAGCGGCTACGCAGTGCGTCTAGCTCTTCTTCGATGTCCTTGCCGGCAACCTTAACTTCGTCAACCTTGACCTTTAGGCCCTTGTATTCCGGAAGCTTGATCTCTGGACGAGCCTCGACTTCGATCTCGACAACCAGGTTGCCTTCGAAGGTGTTCTCGTCAGGAGACTGCTTTACATCTGCCTGTGGCTGACCTAGAGGGCGAACCTTGTTCTCCTCGATTGCCTGACGGTAGATGCTGTCAAGCCCGTCGTTGATTGCGTGAGCAAGAATTGAAGGGCGGCCTACGCGCTGGTCGAGGATTGCTGCTGGAACCTTGCCCTTGCGGAAACCTGGGATGTTTACACCCTCGGCGATGTGCTCGTATGCGTGGTCAAGGCTTGGCTTGAACTCGGCAGGGGTAACCTCGATGGTTAGCTTTACACGGGTTGGAGTTAGCTGTTCAACAACGGTCTTCAAGGTTGCATCTCCTGAAAAGAAGGGCCCGCACCTAATAAAGGAACGAGCCGGATTATTGTGCCCAAAGGATTTTTAGGCCGATACACACCATCCGGCCGGCTCATCGCCAAAATCATTGATTTTTAGACGATTCGCCAGACCAGACAATGGTGCATGGTCGGGGTGACAGGACTCGAACCTGCGATATCCTGCTCCCAAAGCAGGCGCGCTAGCCACTACGCTACACCCCGGTTGATTTTCCAGTGAACTGGAACAACCTCGTCGAGTCTATCCCATAGAATAGACATGTTGGTTCGATTTCGTAAAAAATCTTGCCTCAAACGCGGATGTAGCTTAGTGGTAAAGCCTCAGTCTTCCAAACTGATGATGCGGGTTCGATTCCCGTCATCCGCTCCAATAAAAACCAGGCCTAGAGCCTGGTTTTTGCTTTAACCGAGACGCCCTAGCTTTGGCAGCCAGCACACCAATACAGCTTGCG
>WLGA01000076.1 GCA_009703445.1 Actinomycetota bacterium
GAAGCGCTGATTCCGGTTTCACTGATTGTGATTTTTGCCGGCATCACCCGCCTGCGCACTCGCGACTAACCCGGATAAGAGAAAACCTCTCCCGAGACAAAGCATCGAGAGAGGTAATCGTGATCCCAAGGGGATTTGAACCCCTGCTGCCGCCGTGAGAGGGCGGTGTCCTAGGCCGCTAAACGATGGGACCGTTTTTTGCAACCTGTCGATTATGCCACAGTGCAGGGCGCGAAGGCAAACAGAGGCTTAGGCGAAGACCGAAAGCGCGCCAGGCACCACGGTTGCGGTTAGCGGGGAATGCCCTCTGGCCTCGCCATCGCTGTAGACCGGCATATTTCCCGATGAAAGCTTGACCGACTTTGCGCGCACGAACTCAACTGCCGGGTGCGTGACGTGGCGACCGGTATAAACCTTTGGGAAGACCTTCAGGAGCTCAACGCGACTCATCGCGTGAACGATGAATAAGTCGAGCAATCCATCCTCGACGTTTGCTTCTGGCGCAATCATCATGCCGCCGCCGAACGCAGGCCCGTTTGCCACGGCACAGAGCATGGCGTCGAATGAGCGATGTTCGCCATCGATGGTTGCCTCGTAGTGAATCGGCTTGAATTTGGCTAACTCGAGCACCATGGCGATGTCATAACGACGCTGCCCCTTGGGCCAGCTCATCTGGTTCGCCCTCTGGTTGCAGAGAGCATCGAACCCGGCAGAAGCCGTGCCAAAGAACCAGAATGGCCCGGTCGAGCTGGTGGCCTTGATTGCATCTACCCGGCGAGGGTTGTCGAGTTTGGCTAGAACCGCGTGGGTTCCGGCCACCACGTCGCCCTCGGGCATCCCGATGCTTCTAGCGAGGTCATTGCCCGAGCCGGCGGCGATGATGCCCAGTGATATTCCGGTGTCACAGGCGATGTTCACTCCGAGGTGCGCAATGCCGTCACCACCGACCACAATCAAACCGTCGATTTTGCCGTCGTTGATCGCATGGCGGGCGTTGGCGTTGGCTTCATCCATGGATGCGCCGGATAGGTTTAGAAACTCCTGCCCACGAGCCGCCAGGGTGTTCAGAACTAGCTCGCCGCGGGCCGCGCCCTTGCCTCGGCCCGAACTCGGGTTGATGATGATGCCGATGCGGGGTGCCATGCGACTAGCCCCTTCTTAGGCTTCGGGTGTTGAACAAAACGAACGAAGACATGGCCAGCGATAACCCGGCGGCAACGGCCGGCGAAATCGAGAATCCAATTCCGCCCAGAGCACCTGCGGCGAGTGGCAGAGTGACCGCGCTGAAAATCAGGGTCCAGGTCAGGTTTTGACGAGCCTTCTTAGCCGCTCGCTTCGAGAGAATCAAAGCTCGGGCGAAGAGCACCGGGTCGGTTGAGGAAATTGTGATTCCGGCTGATTCGATCGGCTCCCAGTCTTCAACCCCGAAAGCTACACCGACGTCCGCCTGGGCCAACGCCTGGGCATCATTGACGCCATCTCCGACCATCGCAACCTTGGATGTGTCTGCCTGCAAACGGCTGACCACATCGGCCTTCTGGTGAGGCAAAACCTCCGCGAATGTTTCGGTGATGCCAAGATCGTTGCCCACCCAGGTGGCGACACCCTGTGCGTCACCCGTCAATAGGCCAATGCGCTTTCGCTCATACTGGAGGGCCACCACTGCGTTCTTTGAACTGCCTCGGATGAAGTCACCCAGCTCGAGCCAGCCCAGAAGTTCGGTGTCTCGAATGACAAAAAGCACGGTGTGCCCGGCATGGTTTGCGGCATCACACTTGACCAGGTCGCCGACGTAGAGCGTCATGTTGCGCGAGGTCAGAATGATCGGGCCACCAACCACGATGGTCTGAGCTTCGTGGGTTCCGGCAGCGCCTTGCCCAGGGATCAATCTAAAGTCGCGCACCTCGAGAGGTTCAATGGACCGGTGCCTTGCCTCTTCAAAGATTGCCACCGCAATCGGATGGTCGGAGTGCGCTTCCACACCGGCTGCGATTGCGAGCAGCTCATCCGTGCTTGATAGCGGTGAACCGTGGGTCAGGTGCGCACCGACGAAGCGACGCTCCGCGGTGGTCAGGGTGCCGGTCTTGTCGAAGAGAACCATGTCTACCGAACCGAGTGCATCGAACTGGGCGCGATCGGAGTAGTAGATGCCGTTGAAGGCGGCAATCGCTGTGGCCAAGCGAGACACCGACGGCAGCGCCAACCAGAGGGCCTGAGGCGCCGCGATAAGCAAGACCGCCATGAAGCGTTCAACGGCCGACTGCGGGGTCAGACCGCCGAGCCACCAACCGAAAACCGAGGCCAAAATTGCAATCGCGATGATGCCGAGTACCGCCCACTTTGAGAACTTCTCGAGCTTGACTTCAAATTCGGGGCGGGTCTTCTGAGCCTGCTTCATGTAGGCCAACTCCGGTGCCAAAGTGGCTTCGAAGTTGAGTCGACGCTCGAGGAAAATAACCGCGTAGCGCCCAGCAGCGATGACTGGAACCAGCCAGACGAATGCCCACCAGAAACCCAGGTCAGTGCTTGGTGAACCGACCAAATTGATAACCGTGATGGTCAGAGCGAAGATCAGACCGGCGATGAGAGCCAGACCAGGCAGAAACACCCATCCAGGGTTGAAGCCAGAAGGCTCTGCCCGGTGTTGGTGTTGCTCGTCCATGAGTTCTCCAGATTGCGGTTTTGCGATGGTTTGCCTTCAAATCCTATGCTCGCAGCGCGATAAACCTTGACAGAATGAAGTCATGAAGATCACAAAGTTTGGCCACGCCTGCCTCGAATTCGAAGAGAACGGTCAACTTCTGATTCTTGACCCTGGCATGTATACCCAGCCGATTGAGAACCGCACCAATGTGAAGGCGGTTGTGATCACCCACATCCATGACGACCACTGCTATGAAGAGCAGCTCGACAGGATCATTGGGGCGAACCCAGGCATCACCATTTACGGCACGGATGAAGTGTGCAAGCGTCTTGCTGCGTCACGCCCAGAGTTCAAGCTGAATCCGGTTCACCACGGCGACTTTTACGAGGTCGGAGCCTTCACCCTCGAGTTCTTTGGCGACCTGCACGCCGAGATCCACCGCTCGATTCCTCTGGTGCAGAACTGCGGAGTGATGGTCAACGGCAAGCTCTACTATCCCGGCGACAGCTTCACCCAGCCCGACCGCGAGGTCGAGATCTTGGCCTGCCCGGCATCGGCACCTTGGCTCAAGATTTCAGAGGTCATGGACTTCATCGCTGCGGTCAAGCCAAAGCGTTGCTTCCCTACCCACAACATTCACCTGAGCGAGTTTGGCAACCAGCTAAACAATGGCCGAATTCAGGCCGTAACCGAGCAATATGGCGGCAAGTATGAGTGGTTGCAGATCGGCGAATCGACCGAAATTTAGGTCGACGGGTCTGGATTGAAACGTCCGGTTAAAGCGAAATCGCTTCCCGTAGGAAGCGATTTTCAAAGCTGGGGTACCTGGACTCGAACCAAGAACAAAGGTACCAGAAACCTCCGTGTTGCCAATTACACCATACCCCAAGGTACTGCTCGAGCCCGAGGGCTCGATTTACCATCTTAGCCGTTTTTAGGCGGCACTGGCAAACGCGGTTAGACGAGCGATCGTCTCTGCCTTGCCAAGAATTTCCATCGATTCGAATAGCGGTGGTGAGATGCGGCGACCAGAGATTCCGGTGCGCAGCGGGCCAAATGCAACGCGTGGCTTGAGGCCAAGCCCGTCGATTAGTGCGGCCTGCAGTGCAGCCTGAACGGTTTCGGTCTTGAAGTCTGCGTCGGCGATTGGCTCGAGAGCAGCGACAGCGGCGTGAAGCACCTCTGCGGTGTTCTCAGGAAGCCCAGCCTTTGCGTCATCCTCGATCACAATCTGGTCGGAAGTCTTGAACAAGAAGCTGACCAGGTCAGGCGCTTCGCTCAAAACCACGAGACGCTCCTGAATCAGCGGAGCAACCGCGGTCAGAATCGCGTCTTCATCGGCAGAAAGAGTTGCACCGACGATGCCAGCGCTCTGCAGGTAAGGCATCAGGCGTGACTTGAAGTCATCCAAGGTGAGCAAGCGGATGTGTGCCGCATTGATGGCGTCGGCCTTCTTCTGGTCGAAACGAGCCGGGTTTGGGTTGACGTTCTTGACGTCGAACGCGGCAACCAGCTCTTCCATCGTGAAGATGTCCTGGTCTGCGCTGAGACCCCATCCGAGCAGTGAAAGGTAGTTGAGCAGACCCTCTGGGATGAAGCCGCGGTCGCGGTGGTGGAACAGGTTTGCCTCTGGGTCACGCTTCGAAAGCTTCTTGGTACCCTCGCCCATCACGTACGGCAGGTGGCCGAACTGTGGGATGAACTTGGTGATGCCGGCCTCATACATGGCGTTGTAAAGCGCAATCTGACGTGGGGTAGATGACAGCAGGTCTTCGCCGCGAAGCACGTGGGTGACGCCCATAAGGGCATCATCAACCGGGTTTACCAGAGTGTATAGCGGCTGGCCGTTAGGGCGAACCACCACGAAGTCTGGGAACGAACCGGCAGGGAACTTGATCTCGCCGCGAACTAGGTCGGTGAAGACGATGTCGGTCTCTGGCACACGAAGGCGAAGCGCTGGGCTGCGACCTTCGGCACGGTAAGCAGCCTTCTGCTCTTCGCTTAGGTCGCGCTCTGAGTTGTCATAGCCAAGCTGAACGGCACGACCGGCCGCCTTGTTGCGCTCGTCGATCTCTTCACCGGTTAGGTAGCTCTCGTAGATGTGTCCTGAAGCCTTTAGCTTCTCGATGACCTCGAGGTAAATGTGGGTGCGCTCGCTCTGGCGGTATGGCTCTGCAGGGCCGCCTACGTTCACGCCTTCATCCCAGTTAAGGCCAAGCCAACCGAGTGCGTCGAGGATCATCTCGAATGACTCTTCGCTGTCGCGCTCGGCGTCGGTGTCTTCAATGCGGAACAGGAAGGTTCCGCCGGTGTGACGCGCGTATGCCCAGTTGAACAGGGCGGTACGGATCAAACCAACGTGCGGCAAACCGGTCGGTGACGGGCAAAAACGTACCTTGACGTCGGCTCCGGTGGCGGTTGAAAAAGGTGCTGTGATTAGCGAAGACATAATGTCTTCAAGTCTAAACGACTGCCTATCGCACCGGGTTGACCAGGGTGCCGATGCCCTCAATCTCGCACTCGACGATGTCGCCAGCAACAATCTGGGTGATCCCAGCCGGGGTTCCGGTCAGAATCACGTCGCCAGGCAGCAGGGTCATGTTGTGCGAGATGTATGAGATCAGCTTTGGCACGTTGTGCAGCATGTGGTCGATGGTCGAAGCCTGCTTGGTTTCGCCGTTGATGCGCGAACTTAGCTCCTGACCGTCTGGCGCGAACTCGGTCTCAATCCAAGGGCCGATTGGGCAGAAGCTGTCGAACGACTTCGAGCGAGCCCACTGCTGGTC
>WLGA01000077.1 GCA_009703445.1 Actinomycetota bacterium
CTAGCTGTGAAATAACAGCGTCGGTGCCCTTGCCGGCCTGAACCATGATGATTGCGGTGCGTGGCTTGGCTAGCGATGCGACGAACTCGTCGATGGTTGCCGAAGCGATGAAGCCGGCCTCTGGGTGCTCGGCCATAAGTAGGTCGGTGCGCTCAACTGAGCGGTTGTAGATTGCAACGGTGTTGCCCTCGCGGCTGGCGAGGTTGCGGGCCAAGTTAGAACCCATTACTGCGAGTCCGACGACTCCGATATTTGCTGATGCGGTCATGATTTTCCTAAACCTTTTTATAAGTGGGGAAGTGGGACGAGTTGGCCAAGCGGATAAGTGGCACTGTTCGCTCGTCATTGCGCGGACTTATAAATAACAATATCGCAATTTCGCGCTCGTTGTTCGGTTATCTGGCGTTTGTGGCTGCTTTGGCTTTTTCGGCAAAGCGCGTGACATGGATGGCGTTGAATGGCGTGTGAGCAACGGATGCCGCCTGACCGCATGCCCGAGCGGCAAACTTGGCCGCATCATCGGCAACATCGCGTGCCGCCTCGTTGGCATCGAAGGCTGCCTGGCGAACTTCTGCCTCGGTTGAGTTGCCCTTCATCCAAGCCATGAGAGATTCGAGGGCTCGTCGAGGTCGGTGGTCGTCTGGTTCGATCTTTTCGAAGATGGCAAGAACGGCCGCGGCTTCGGTGTGTGCCCGTTCGGCGGTGATCAGGTGGTCGGTGTCAGTGAATGACATAAAAGCTAGGCGGCGAGGCCCGGGAAGGCAGCCGAGATTGCCGAGATGACCGTCGAGATGCCGATGGCAAGCAGCAGCAAACCGAAAATTCGAGTCACAACCATCAAGCCGTTTTCGCCAAGCAGGTGCTCGACCGGTTCGGCGGCCAAGAGCAAGATTCCGGTGAGAGCAGACAGCGCAAGGATGATGAGCAGGTTGGAAATCTGCACGAATCCTTGAGCGCTATTGCCGAGAGCGATGACGGTAGCGATGGCGCCGGGGCCGGCCATCATCGGAATCGCCAACGGAACAACGGCGGCTCCAGCTGGGGCGGCCTTTACCTCGCGAGGCTTCTTGCCCATAACCATGCTCCAGCCGTAGGCGCAGATCACGAAGGCGCCGGCAATTCGGAATGAGTTCATGTCGATGCTGAGTGAGCGCAAAATGATGTCACCCAAGAAGTAGGCAATGATCAGAGTCAGGCCGGCAACTCCGGCGGTTTTCAAGGCGGTTACGCGACGCTGGGCCTTGGTCATTTCGCTGGTTAGGTTCAAAAACACCGGCAGGGATGTGATTGGGCTCACGATTGCAAAAAGGGCAATCAGGGTGGTTACGTCGCTGCTGAACTTCATGGCTTCAGTCTATGGTTGTGAACTCTCAGGAATGTCTCAGCCGGTCTCTGGTTAACATTGGGGTGTGAGGTAACTCACTTTCGAAGTATTGCTCTCCAATGACGCTTGAGCAGTCACACTCAAAGGTCTCTGATGGCAAATCTTCTATACAAACTCGGTCAATTTTCCGCACGTCGCGCCTGGCTGGTTATCGTCGCATGGATTTTGATCCTGGCCGCAACCAGCGGCCTGATGCTGACCTTCGGCGGCAAGCTTTCGACCACCATGTCGCTGCCGGGCACGCCATCCCAGCTTGTAATTGACGACCTTCAGAAGTCATTCCCAGAGGCCACCAATGGCTCTGGCGAGGTGGTCTTCCACAAGACCAACAACCAGGCATTCACCACAGCCGAGAAGGCCCTGATTGCCGATTTGTTGGCAAAGGTCGAGGCGCAGCCAACCATCAGTAGCGCCAGAAACCCTTTTGAAACCGAGGCCGAGCTCGAAAAGAACCGTGCCGATGTGTTCGATGGTCAAGCCAAGTTGGATTCTGCTCCTGAAGAGCTAAAGACGGCTCAGGCGAAGCTAGACGATGGCGCTGCAAAACTCGAGAAGAGCCAGGCCGACCTGAACGCTGGCAAAAAGAAGCTAGCGGCTGCCGAGAAGGATCTTGCGGCGAAGCTCGCTCAGGTTGATGGTGCGATTGCTCAGATGAAGGCTGGCGGAGCGCCACAAGCCCAGATCGACGCTTTGCTCGGAAACCGCGCGCAAATCATCGCCGGACAAGCCGAAATCAAGAAGCAGAAGGTTGCCCTGGTCGACGGTCAGGCAAAGATTGATGCCGGTCGCAGCGACCTAACCGCGGGCCAGGTCAAGATCGACGAAGGTGTTGCCGCGATTGACGAAAACACCGCAAAGTTGGCATCGGCAGGCAAGATTCTGACCGCCATCAAGAACTTCCACACCGTTTCGACCGATGGACAGACAGCAACCCTTACGGTTCAGTTCAATAAGCCAGCCGGAGAGTTGAGCACCGAAGAAATCGGTGCCGTTGGTTCACTGTTTGAAGAAGCCAAAATCAAGAACGTTCAGATTGAACTGAGTCAGTCGCTGACCAAGACTCTTCCGTCGCTGGGTGGCCCGGCCGAGGTTATCGGTCTGCTTGCTGCCGCAGTTGTCTTGTTCGTCATGCTCGGCACCTTGATTGCCGCCGGCTTGCCGGTTCTGGGGGCTCTTCTCGGTGTTGCGGTTTCGGCAACCGGAGCTCTCGCACTTTCATCCTTGGTTGACATGAACTCGACCACCCCAATGCTCGGTGTGATGCTGGGTCTGGCCGTGGGCATCGACTACTCACTCTTCATCTTGAACCGCCACCGTCGTCAGCTAAAGGCCGGCGTTGAAATGCAAGAGTCAATTGGCCTGGCAAATGGCACCTCGGGCAACGCAGTGGTCTTTGCCGGTCTAACCGTGATCATCGCCCTGGTTGCTTTGAATGTAACCGGAGTTGGCTTCCTAGGCCTCATGGGTAGCGTCGGTGCTATCTCAATCGTGATCGCTGTGCTTGTCGCCGTGACCTTTACCCCTGCCATGATGTCGCGAGTCGGCATGAAGGTTCTTTCGAAGAAGGAGCGCGCGCGAGCCGGCACCGAGGAAGGCAAACTCGAGGTCGCCGAACCGAAGAACGCGTCACGCCCGGTTTTGGCAACCAAGCGCCCTTGGCTGTCCATCCTGGTGGTTGCAATCGTGATGGGCATCGCGGCCCAGCCGCTCAGCTCCCTGCGTTTGGGCCTGCCTGACGGTTCATCCGAGCCGGTCAACTCGACCCAGTACAAGTCGTTCAAGCTCACCGCGGCCGCATTTGGAGCCGGTGTCAACGGCCCTATCGTTGCCGTCGCAACCGCGAACCAGCAGGTTGAGGGTGATGTCGCATCAGCTCTCCAGGCAGATATCGCAACCGACCTGATGACGCTAACCAGCGTGGTCAGTGTGATTCCGGCAGCCATCTCGGATGACAAGACCAAGCTGCTCTTCCAGATCATCCCGACCGATGGCCCAGCCAGCGAGTCCACCGAAAAGTTGGTCTTCGCGATTCGCGACATGGCAGACGAATTGAAGAGCAAGTATGACGTTGAGCTCGGCGTGACCGGTGCAACGGCCGCCCAGATCGACATCTCAAAGAAGCTCGCCGATGCGTTGCCGCTTTACCTAGGTGCAGTTCTGCTCTTGTCGATGTTTGTTCTCGTGTTGGTCTTCCGCTCACTGGTTGTTCCATTGGTTGCCAGCGCCGGCTTCTTGCTGACCGTTATGGCAACCCTCGGCTCGACCGTCGCGGTCTTCCAGTGGGGTTGGCTGGGTGCCGTGTTTGACATCCATGACCCGGGGCCGATCATGAGCTTCGTTCCGACCCTGATCATCGGTGTGGTCTTCGGTTTGGCGATGGACTACCAGTTGTTCCTGGGTTCGGGCATGCGCGAGGCATACGTGCACGGCAAGTCGGCCAAGGATGCGGTGAACTTCGGAATGCACCTGAGCAGTCGAGTAGTCATCGCCGCTGCGATCATCATGATCACGGTTTTCGGTGGCTTCGCGTTCTCGGAATCGACCACCATTCGTCCGATTGGTTTCGGTTTGGCCGTCGGTGTCTTGTTCGATGCATTCCTGGTGCGCCTGGTGCTCATCCCAGCGATCATGACTTTGATTGGCAAGGCGGCTTGGTGGATTCCAAAGTGGCTTGACCGCATCCTGCCTGACGTCGATGTCGAAGGTGCAGCCTTGGAGCGCGAACACTTACACTAAGGGCATGACACCTAGAAGCCTGTTTCGCCGCTTGGCCTTTGCCGAAGCGGTCACCTGGACTCTTCTTATCGCTGGCTTGATTGGCAAGGCTGCTTTTGCGGCTCCCCAGCTGGCCGTGACGATCATTGGTGGTCTGCACGGAGCTGTCTTCTTGGGCTACGCCGTGATTGCCTCAATTGTTGGCGTGAATCAGCGCTGGGGAATCGGCCGCACCGTTCTTGCCGTTGCGCTCGCGATTGTTCCTTACGCGACTATTCCCTTCGAGATGCACGTTGAGCGAACCGGTCGCCTGGTCGGCGATTGGCGCCGCGAACATTCGGGCGATGAGCGCGATGATCACTGGTTCGATCGCCTCTACCGTTGGTTCCTAATTCGCCCAGCTTTGCTGGCAGCAACCATGCTGGTTTTAGTGACCATTATTTTTGCGTCTTTGCTATTGATCGGCCCACCTGGCGGCTGGCCAAAAAACGACTAATCTTCCGTCTTTGACGGTCGTTTCAGGAATCAGAAACACCTTTTTTCTGTTGCTATCCAAGAGAGTCCTCGGGGAGGATTCGTGCTGATTTTTACGCAGAAAGAGAAACCATGTCAGAGCAAGCAAAGTGCCCATACACCGGAGCATCAAGCGAAGTAACCGGAACCTCTAAGAATGACTGGTGGCCAACCCAGTTCAAGGTTGATGCGCTGTTGCACAACTCTCCGAAGAGTGACCCAATGGGCGATGGTTTCGATTACGCTGCCGAGTTTGCCAGTCTCGATCTCGCCGAACTAAAGCGTGAGATAAATATTTTGATGACCACCTCACAAGACTGGTGGCCGGCCGACTATGGTCACTATGGCCCACTCTTCATTCGCATGGCTTGGCACAGTGCCGGAACCTACCGCGTTTCAGACGGCCGCGGCGGTGCGGGCCAGGGTCTTCAGCGTTTTGCCCCGCTAAACAGCTGGCCTGACAACGTAAACCTAGACAAGGCTCGCCGCCTGCTTTGGCCAATCAAGCAGAAGTACGGCAAGAAGATCTCATGGGCTGACCTCATGATCCTCGCCGGCAACTGTGCACTCGAGTCGATGGGTCTAAAGACCTTCGGTTTCGGTGGCGGTCGTGCCGACGTTTGGGAGCCAGACAACACATACTGGGGTTCAGAGACCGAGTGGCTTGCCAACAAGCGCTACTCGGGCGAGCGCGACCTCGAAAACCCGCTTGCCGCTGTCCAGATGGGCC
>WLGA01000078.1 GCA_009703445.1 Actinomycetota bacterium
CTATCGATGTCGGAACCGTGCCTGACTACAACCTCGCGCGCGAGTTGGAATGCCGCCGCCTCAGTCAGGAGCGCCGCCTCAGGCTCGTAACCAATTGCCAGGGCAAAATCACGGAACAACCCATTTGCGTAGGCGTTATAGGTCGAGATGTTGGGTGGCGCGAAGTCATACTCGAGGTCTTGTGGCCAAAGTTCGCTGTCTCGAAGCTTCAAAAGGCTTTCGTAAATGCGCTTCGAGAGTTCGGCCGCTGCCTTTCTGGTAAAGGTGAGACCGAGGATCTGCTCTGGCCTCGCAAACCCGTTTGCCACCAGCCAAAGCACACGAACCGACATGAGTTCGGTCTTGCCACTGCCCGCGCCAGCCACGACCAGTGACGGCGAATCAACCGGAGCAGACTGAACCGCAGCCTCCTGCTCGGCGGTCAACTGGTATGGCTTGATTACGGCATAAACCTGGTTTGCCGAGAATTTAGGACTACCCGCCATAGGACACCGCCTTGGTCAGGTGAATCTGGCAGCTGCCGAATTCGTTCGAGTTTGTGCAGTGAGAATCAATCTGCGCGACGAACACTCGGTCGGTCATGGCCATGCCAGAGGTTGCCGCTTCGATGAGGCGGTGGAACTCTGCCTTTGATTCGGGCGATTCATCCAAGGATGGCTGGCTGCGCTCAACCGGCTTGTCGCCGGTGCCGACCAACAGGAGTTTTGCCCCAGCGAGGGACGTGTTTTGGTCAACGCCTTCCAGCTCGGTAAAGGCTCCGTTTGCAAACGCCAACTGATAGAGCCCTAATTGCGCGTGCTTTCTGGCATCTTCGGCGCTGACATTAGTTGCTCCCGTTTTGAGATCGACGATCATGACGCGACCATCTGGGTAGAGCTCGAGGCGGTCGACCTGCCCCCTCACGCGTGCGCGGCCAAGTTCGAACTCGAAGTTCACCTCACGTCCAATGACTTTGGCGCCTTCGGCATCGAACTTTCGCAGGTATTGCACCATGTTCGAAATCATTCGCTTGGCTTTTCGTTCGCCGACTTCCTCGAGCCACTTTGATTCGAAGCTGAGAGTGTGCCACTTCGATTCGACCAACCCCCAGAGTGAATCTTCATTCAGGTCGACTCCGAGTTCGAGGGCTTTGTGGACTAATGAGCCTAAGTTGGCCGAGAAGTTGCTGTCTCCCCCGCCATGTGCGTTGAGGAACCAGTGCAGCGGGCATTTAGTGAAGTTCTCGAGCTGGGATGGCCTCAACCACACCTGCGCCTCGGGGTCGTCTAGATCGACCAGTGGCTCGTTGGTGGATAGCGCCAACATTCCGTACCAGCTGTCTGGATGCGCGCCTGCAACACCTGCCGAGGCAAGTCGAGCCAGACCTAAAGCGGCCGAATCAAGTTCGGCCAAGGAGTTTGATCGCGCCAGGGTTCTGCGAAGTGAACCGGCCAAGCCCCTGAGGGTCAACTGCGTGCCGGCGTAGTTTTCACGTTCCGGAATCTCACCCTTTATCAACCCGATGAACTGCGAAATCTGCTCATCCTCGGAGTCGGTGGCTGAGACCAAAACTTTGTCGCTTGATGCGCCAATGGCTTTATAAAGCATGCGCAGTTCGTCTGGAAGCTCAGACTTTGAGGCCTTGGCAACCGATTCGATGCGACCGGTTTGAAGCGCATCGAGAAGATTGGCTCCAAGCAAGGAAGACCGCGGGCGTAGGTTTGGCCAAACACCTTCGATGAGGTTTGGAAGAGCGACGACTTTGAATCGGCGGCCAATCAAACCCGATGGAGTCGCCAAAGTCACTCGCCTAGCAAAACTGTCGTTTAGAGCAAGTGTGTCTTCGGGCAACCCAAGCGAAAGTTGTTGGGCAACGAACACCCTCGGGTCACCATTTGGGTTTCTCTCCGCGAAACGGTTTGCAGCCGCAAACAGCGCAACCACCGCATCAAGATCGCGATTGGCTTGGAGTGCAACTTCGCCCACTCCGTTTGAAAGAACCTGCCAACTCTTATCGAGCCCGCTGCCTGACCATAGGCACCACAGCAGGTCTTCGATGCTCTGTGTCGGGTCGGCAGCGATTGCAGTGGCATCGGATAGAACCTTGAGGAAACGCTCGGCTTTTCTAGCCTCAGAGCCACGGATGCTGGTCAGGCTGCCAGGAACCTCGAATAGGTTGGCCAGCAACTCATCACTATTTCGGAGCCCGTCGGCTAGTAGTTCTTCTCTTCGCAGCGCTCGACGCAGACGTCGGATGCCTAGGGTGTCTAGGCCACCAAAGACAGAGGTGAGCAGTTCCACCGCAAACCTGACGTCAATTGGGCGGGGGTTCAAAGCCAACTCGGCCAGAATCAGCAGATTTCTTGATGCGAACTCGTCGCGCAACGCAGATTGTGCACCGAGAATCTCGACAGGAACAGATTCATTGGCTAGTGAAACTGCGAACTGTTCAAGCGTCGCCCGCGAACGAGCAACCACAGCAATTTCAGACCACTGATAGCCCTCAAATAGATGCAGTTCTCGGATTGTTCGAGCGAGCCAAGCGGATTCGCCGGTTTGCTGACTGAAGATTCGAACCTCGAGGTTTGAACCAGCCTCTTCAACAGCCGGCTCTGCGGCCGCCGGTGCCACATGGCTCTTGCGTTGGCGGCCAGCTCGGGCGGTATCGATTTGGCGACTGACGCGGGCCAAAACCTGTGATAACTCGGTTGGCCTGACCGAGAAAATTGGGCTCAGGATTATTTGCCGAACAGAAGAGCCTCTCGACGCGACCACCGAGTCTGCCAAGTTTGCCATCGCCCTAGGGTCTGCAGCGCGAAAGCCAAGTGTCGAAGCATCTGGGTCACCGATCAAAACCAAACCACGATCGCCATCGGCGAGGACCTTCAAAAGCCGCATGGCCGAAGGGGTCAGCTCTTGGGCATCATCGACGATAATCGTGCGAATCGAGGCCAACTCCTCGGGCCACTGAGCCTGCGCCGACAACCATTGGCCGGCTATGCGCAGCAGCGATGACGCATCAAATCGGCCGGAGAACTCTTCGCTAGAGACTTTTTGAAGGTAACGCTCAAAAAACAGAGCTGAGGCCGACCATTCCGGCTTCTCGTGTTTCTCGCCAAGCGCTCTGAGTTCGGTGACATTGATTCCGTGTTCGAGGCACACCGTGATGAAGTCGCGCAGTTCGGCCCGAAAACCCGAGAGGCCAATCACCTGGGGGTTGAACTGAGCCGGCCAAGTCTTTGAAACCTCGGGCAAGCCGCCTTCGAGAACCTCGCCGATAACCTCGGCCAAAATTCGATCTTGCTCGCTGCCGCTGATGAGTTCAGGGAGCTTTGCCCCTTCTTTCAAGGCCTTCAAGCGAAGCACACCGAACGCGAAAGATGTCAAAGTTCGGGCAAGTGGGCCCGCAGTCGCACCCTGAAAGGCAACGGCAAGTTCATCGCGCAAACGATTGGCACTCTCGCGATTAGCCGCGAGCACCAAAACTTGGTCTGGGCCGATTTGGTCTGCCAGTCGAGCAAAAAGAGCCTTGGCCGCGGTGGTTTTGCCGACGCCAGGTGCGCCATAAACCGCGGCAACACTATTCGCTTCAAGGTTGGCAACCTCGGCCTGGCTAGGTGACAGGGAGACTTCGGCGGCAACCGAGGTCTGCACAAAGCGCTTGTCTGTCATGCCGTCAAAACTACCCTGTGGCACGGACAATAAAGCGCTTGAAGTCATGGCAGGTTGACGTAATCTATTCACAGACAACGAAAGGTCTCAAATGGACATCAAAATCGGCATCCGTGACAGCAACCGCGAGATTAGTTTCGAATCTGCGCAGTCGGCTAGCGAAGTAGAGGCTGCCGTTGCAGCCGTGCTCGAGGGTGGCGCGAAAGTTTTGAAGTTGACCGACAACAAGGGTCGTCGTTTTATCGTGCCTACCGATGCTCTCGGCTATGTCGAGATCGGTGCTGAGGAGGCTCGTCGCGTGGGGTTCATCGCCTAATGGAACTCGCGTTCATCCTGGTTTATGCAGCCATTTTGGGCCTAGTTGCACCGTTTCTCGGCATCGATGTCAAGCGCATTGGTTCGCTGGTTCCTGGCGCGATCTCACTAGTTTTCGGAGCCGTGGTTTGGGCCATTTTGACCTGGGTTGGCTTCAAGTATGACGAGGCCTGGATTTGGCTGATTGTGATGCTTGGGATGCCGGCTGCGATGGTCTTCGGCGTTCGCCGCATCAGCGCAAAGCGCTCGGCATAAAGCGAAACTAGGCGGTTAGCCCCAGCGCATCCATGCGAATGGTGTGTGCCCCGATGAGTTCCGAGATCAGCGGTTCAATCTTCGAATAAGCAGCGAGGTTTAGTTCGCGCTCGTCGGCGGCAGATAGTTTCTTGGTCTTTGGTAGACCGGCAAGCTTGCGATTATCGAACGCTCCGCGAAGCTCGAGCAGAACATCACCCATCAGGCGGCGGCCCCAGAGAGCAAGACTGGAAGGCAACTGAGGGTCGACTTCCATCGACTCTAGAAGCACGCGCTTTGCAAATGCCTCAAACTTTTTGTCATTCAAAGCCTTCTCAACATCCGCGCGCAGTGCCGGCTCAAGACCCACAGCCAAGCGGCGATAGAAGTCATCCAAGAGGCCAGAGACCAGATAAACCTTGATCACGCTCTCGTGCCAGTTATTGCCAGCAGTGCGTGAGTGAAATGTTTCGATGCGCTCAACGAATGGATCCATGGCATCGGTCGGGTCGACGCCCAGGCCGGCCAATTTCTTTGAAATGGCGCGGTATTTTTCAAAACTCTTGGCGGCAGCCTCTGACAACTCGGCCTTGTATTGGGTCTTAGGCGAGAACTTGAGTTCGTTGGTAAGAATCTCAAACTGGCTCAGCTGCAGGTAAGCCAACTGCCCGAGAAACTCTCTCGGTTCAGGCGTGTATGGGCGAAGGTCAATCGCTTCGGTGTTGCGAGCAGCGCGCTCTTCTCGGGCCGGCAAAGTAAGTTTGCGGGCGCCACTGCGAAGTCGTTTGAACCAATCGAACATCCTTCAAGAATACTCATCTCCGAGCCCGTTGGGAAAGCGACGAGTAGACTGGACAGGACTTAGGAGCACTATTGAATTTCGCCGAATTAGGCATCGATGCAGACATCGTTGAAGCCCTCGCATCTCGAGGCATTACCAGCCCTTTCCCAATCCAGGAAGAGGCCATCCCGGTTGCACTAACCGGACAAGACGTTATTGGCCAGGCCAAGACCGGAACCGGCAAGACTTTGGGCTTCGGC
>WLGA01000079.1 GCA_009703445.1 Actinomycetota bacterium
GCTGTTCAGGGTGGTGTCGGAACCGTGACCGGTTCGATGATCGGTGGTGTGATTCAGGGTGTGCTTGCAAACGGTATGAACCTGAACTCAGTCGGTATCGACTCTCAGATGACCGTCAAGGGCCTCGTTCTCTTGCTTGCAGTTGCTTTCGACGTGTGGAGCAAGAACCGCAAGTGACCACCAGCAGCCCAAAGGAAAACGCACCCCTCGGGGTGCGTTTTCTTATTTGCCTGGAAGGTAGCGGCCGGGCGCAATCAGTCCTTGAGGAACATGCTTGCGGCGACTCCGATAACCAACTTCACTGGCATGAACTTCGAAAGGGTGGACATCGCGCCATTGCGGCCTCCGACAATCACCGATGGTGATGACTTGGCAGCGTCAAGTGCCTTGAAGGTTGCCGAAATGACGTCAGAGATAGGCGCAAGGCCTCCAGACGGCTTTGCTCCCGCAACGTTGAAGAAGTTTGTCGCCGTAGCTCCAGGGCTCACGGCTAGAACGCGCACACCGGTGTTCTTGGTTTCACCCCAGACTGCAGAGGTGAATGACAAGACAAACGCCTTGGTGGCTGCGTAGACGGCCATCCCAGGCACCGGCTGGTATGCGGCGGTGCTAGCGATGTTGACGATGGCGCCGGAGTCGCGCTTCAGCATGGCTGGCAAGACAGCCTGGGTTAGGTCGACGAGGGTCAACACGTTAAGGGTGATCTCATCCTTGACCAGCTCTCGATCTTCCTTCGCGAAGCGGCCGCTGGTGCCGAAGCCGGCGTTATTGATGAGGATGTCGGTCTCTACCTTGAGTTTCTTCAGTTCGCTCATCAGTTTGGTGCCTGATGTTGGTGACGACAGGTCTAGGGCAACTGCGTTCACGACAACACCGTGAGCCTTGGTGAGTTCCTTGGCTAGTTCGTCAAGTGCATCCTTGCTGCGGGCCACTAAAACAAGATTGGCTCCACGCTTGGCTAGCTCTCTCGCATACTCGACCCCAAGGCCCGAGCTTGCGCCGGTTACGACTGCGGTTTTACCTGAATACTTCATGACGGTTATCTCCTTTGACGATGGCTTCACTCTAAGGCCTAGAGATGAATTCCAGCTGTGCGTTTAAGGAGCTGGGGAGAGAACCCAGAGAACTTCGATTGGCTCCTGGCTTGGATTGCGCCAGGTGTGCGGGTCTCGACCTCGGAAGGTCATAGCGTCTCCGGTGTTCAAGAAGTGATGATCGGGGCCAAGGGTCACTTCTAGCTGGCCGCGCAGGACGTAGACGAATTCAACTTCACAGTTCAGAGCGTAGAGTTCCTCGCCTCCCGATCCACCAGGGGCAATCTTCGAGTGAAGCACTTCGATGCTGCTTTGGTCGCCCGATGACAGAAGGAACTCCTCTGCGTCGGAGCCGCCGAAATTGATTTGTGCTCCGTCCCCAGCTCTAACTATGGCTTTGGCCGGTGCATCGAAAAGTTCACCTACCTTTAGGCCCACCGCTTGGCAAACAGCAACTAGTGAGGCAACCGACGGCGATACCTGGTCGCGCTCAAGCTTGCTGACGAAACCTTCGGTGAGCCCGGCTGCCGCCGCTACCTGCCCAAGCGTCAAGCCGCGAGCCAACCTAGTGGCTCTGATGCGAGGTCCGATAGGGATTTCCATAGGTTATGCCGACTGAATCGCGACGGCACGCACGGGAGCGCCATCGATGCCGATGAATTTCATTGGAAGTAACGAAATTGTTGGATTTGCAAAGTCGATTGCGTCGAGATTTGTGAGGTTCTCGCAAATCACACCGCCCACCTTAGCGATGAGGTGGTGGGCAGGGAAGCCAACGCCGGGGTGGTCATCATCAGGCGTTTCATCGATATTGATTGCGTCGAGCCCAAACGTCAGCACGCCTCGCTCGATTAGCAACGACACCAGGTCGGCGTTCAAGTATGGATTGTTGAAGTATTCATCCGTGCCATAGAAACGACTCCAACGCGTCTTGAAGATTGCGATGTCACCGCTCTTGATGGAGTCGAGCTGGGTGCCGAGAGACTCGATTGTTATTTCTTGACGAGCGGAGAGTTCGCCGCAATCAAAAACCACCGCCGGGCCGACGAACAGGCTCAATGGAATCTCGTCGATTTTGATTCCGGCATCGTCAAAGTGGAACGGTGCATCGACATGGGTCCCCGATTGGCTACCCATACTGACGCTCATCAGATTGAAACCATCACGCTCGATAGTTGAATGTTGCTCTAGGTGCGGAACTGGGTCACCTGGGTAGACCTGGGTTTCGGATGTAACCGGGTGCGAGAGATCTACGACACGAACTATCTTCATAAGAACAAATTATTGCCTATTGGTAAAGATGGGAATAGCATTCCCATAAGTAGTGCAGTGTCGCATTTATTGAAAGGATCGCGATGTCTAACGCAGCTCCAGCCTCTAAGCCAAAGATCACCGAAATCGAAGGCTTTGGAATCGATACGATTCCTGACTCAGCTCGCACCTCAACCCCATGGGATCTATTCCGAATCCAGTTCGGTGGAGCAAACACCTTCGCGACCGTTCTATTGGGAACCTTCCCGATCGCATTCGGTCTTTCTTTCTGGCAGGGCGTTGGCGCGGTTGTGCTCGGTGTCTTGGTAGGAACCATTTTCTTGATGCCCATGGGCATCTTCGGCCCTCGCACCGGCACCAATAACGCGGTTTCATCAGGTGCTCACCTTGGTGTGCGCGGCCGCATCGCAGGCTCATTCCTTTCTTTGCTAACAGCAATCGCGTTCTATTCGATCTCCGTCTGGGTGGGCGGTGACGCGCTGGTAGGCGCATTCGTCCGACTGTTCGGCGCAACCGACTCACAAGGCTTGAGAATCGCTCTGTATGCGTTGATCGGCCTCATAGTTGTCGTCGTAGTTGTCTACGGATACCAATTCATGCTTTTCGTAAACCGAATCGCGGTTTGGCTCAACACAGTGTTGATGTTGCTAGCGGTATTCGCCTTCTCGGGAACCTTTGACGCCAACTTCGCAGGTGCTCCAACCGAACTTGCGCTCGGCGGTTTCTGGCCAACCTTCATCCTTTCTGCTCTGATTGCGATGTCAAACCCAATCTCATTCGGTGCGTTCCTGGGCGACTGGTCTCGCTACATTCCAAATGGCACTTCAAACGGCAAGCTGATGTTGGCTACCTTCGCCGGCCAGGCAATGACCCTCATCCCATTCATCTTCGGTGTTGCAACCATGACTTTGGTAACCGGTGGCGACTATGTTGTCGGCTTGATTGGTGCTGCACCAAGCTGGTACGCATACATGATTATCATCGTTGCGTTCGTCGGCGGTCTGTCAACCGGAACTACTTCGCTATACGGTACCGGCCTCGACTTCTCATCCGTGTTTCCTAAGTTCACCCGCGTTCAGGCAACCATCGCAATCGGTTCGGTTGCTTTCATCTTCATCGTCGTCGGTCGCCTATTCACCGACCTGCTGGGAGCTGTGAACGGCTTTGTGGGTGCGATTGTTGTAACCACCACACCATGGATGATCATTATGGCCATCGGCTTCTGGAACCGTCGTGGATGGTACAGCCCGGCTGACCTTCAGATCTTCAACAAGGGGATGACCGGCGGTCGCTACTGGTTCTCTAACGGAATCAACTGGCGTGCAATGTCGGCGTGGATCATTTCAGCATTGCTCGGTCTTCAGTTCGGCTACTACCCACCGGTGATCGTCGGTGTCTGGAGCGGCGTCGCGGGCGGAATCGACTTGAGCCTCGTTGTCTCGATCATTTCAGCAGCGGTGCTCTATGTCGGTGCTCTTCTAATCTGGCCAGAGCCTGAGTACGCATTCGGCCCTAAGGGTCCTCGCATCGGCCGCACGGCCAAGGGCAACATCCCAGAAGTTAAGTAGGAGTTAAATGACCAACCAAGTGCCCCGCACAAATTCGGGCGACAAGATTGGTCAAGTGGATGCAACGGTTGTCCCTCGGTTCGCCGGGGTGGCAACCTTTGCTCGCTTGCCTCGCATTGATGAAGTCGACAAGGCTGACATCGCCGTCGTAGGCATTCCGTTTGATGCGGGCACCAGCTATCGCCCCGGAGCGCGTTTTGGCCCTTCTCACATTCGCGAGTCTTCTCGATTGCTTAGGCCTTACAACCCAGCCCAGGATGCGAGCCCATTTGCTCTCGCCCAGGTTGTAGATGCCGGCGACATCGCGGTTAACCCGTTCAATATTGAGCAGGCGGTTGATCAAATCGAAGCAGGCGTGGATGAGCTGATTGCTGACGGCAAACGTCTTGTCACCCTTGGCGGCGACCACACCATTGCCTATCCAATCCTGAAGTCGTTGCACAAGAAGCATGGCCCAGTGACCGTGATCCACTTCGATGCACACCTAGACACTTGGGATACCTATTTCGGTGCACCTCTCACTCACGGCACCCCATTCCGTCGTGCGAGCGAAGCCGGATATCTCGATTTGGAATCTTGTCTGCACGTTGGCATTCGAGGGCCGCTATACGCGAGCACCGACCTTTCCGACGACCAGCGTCTTGGTTTTGAAGTAATCACCAGTGTCGACATGGATACCCTCGGCGTTGCCGGTGTGATCGCGAAAATGTTGAAGCGCGTGGGAAACAAGCCGGTCTATGTCTCAATCGACGTAGATGTTCTCGACCCAGCTTTTGCTCCGGGAACCGGAACTCCAGAGATGGGTGGCTTGAGCAGTCGCGAGATGCTGGCCATTCTCCGGGCCCTGGGTGCGGTGAACTTGATTGGCGCAGACATAGTTGAGGTTTCGCCCCAGTATGACTCAGCTCAAATCACCGGTTTCGCCGCCGCGCACATTGCCTACGAGCTGATCACCTTAATGGCGAAGGGCCTCAAATGAGCACGGATGAAGTTCTAGCCGCAGCCTCCAAGATTGTCGATGACTTCGGCAATCATCAGACTGCCGACTATTTCGCTGGCTTCTCAGCCGACGCAACCTTCATGTTTTATACCCATAGCGAGCGACTAGATTCTCGAGCGGCCTACGAGGCACTCTGGGCGAAGTGGGAGAGCGAGGATGGCTTCAAGGTTCACGGTTGTCGCTCTAGCAATCAACTCGTCCAGTTGATTGGCCAGGATGCGGCAGTCTTCACGCATCTGGTTTCGAGCGACATCGAGTTCGCAGATGAAGTTTCGACCGTCGAAGAGCGCGAGACCATAGTTTTTGCAAAGGTGAGTGGTCACTGGTTGGCCGTGCACGAACACCTATCGCCGAATAGCCC
>WLGA01000008.1 GCA_009703445.1 Actinomycetota bacterium
CTCAGCTCAAATCACCGGTTTCGCCGCCGCGCACATTGCCTACGAGCTGATCACCTTAATGGCGAAGGGCCTCAAATGAGCACGGATGATGTCTTAGCCGCAGCCTCCAAGATTGTCGATGACTTCGGCAATCATCGGACTGCAGACTATTTCGCTGGCTTCGCAGCCGACGCAACCTTCATGTTTTATACCCATACCGAGCGACTAGATTCTCGAGCGGCATACGAGGCGCTCTGGGTGAAATGGGAAAGCGAGGATGGCTTCAAGGTTCACGGTTGTCGCTCTAGCAATCAACTCGTCCAATTGATTGGCGCAGACGCGGCAGTGTTCACGCATCTGGTTTCGAGCGACATCGAGTTCGCGGGTGAAGTTTCGACCGTCGAAGAGCGCGAGACCATAGTTTTTGCAAAGGTGAGTGGTCACTGGTTGGCCGTGCACGAACACCTATCGCCGAATAGCCCTAGCTAATGCTGATTCACTCTTTTGACGCGGGGAAGTCTGAAACCGAGTGGCGCGATTGGATCGACCAGGGCGGCAAATTTGGAACCCTGGTCGTCTCGGGCGAAACCGGCCAGGCGCCAATCGTTGTGCCAACTCATTTCGTTCTTCAGAATGACAAAATTTTGCTGCACCTACATAAGGCCAACGACGCGATTCCGCATCTGCGCAACGGTTCAAAGGTTTCGCTCTCGGTCATTGGCGACTTCGCCTACATCCCGAGTCACTGGCGAGCCAAGGATCCTGCTAACCCCCAGGATGGCGTTCCAACTAGCTATTACGCAGCTGTAAATTTTGAATGCATCCCAACGGTCATCGATGATGCCGACGGCAAAGTCAACATCTTGAAGCAAACCATGGTCTATTTTCAGCCGGACGGCGGGTATGCGACCATCAGCGCAGACGAAGACCCCTATGGGCACTACATCCCAGTCATCACGGGCGTTGAACTTCAAATCGTCAAAGTAGATGCAAAGTTCAAGTACGACGATCACAAGTCGGTTGAGTTTCGCGAACACATCATCGAAGAGTTGCAATCTCGCGGTGGTGCCCAAGATTTCGGCGCAGCTGCGCAACAGCACCGCAGACTCATCCAGAACGGCTAATAGAAGTTAGAGTTCTTCTAAGAGCCAAGTTGGTTCTTGAGAGGGAAATCATGGCTCAAAAAGAACAGCAGTCTCAGAAGAACACCAAAAAGGCTCCAGCTAAGTCTCTAAAAGAGAAGCGCGCCGACAAGCAGGCTAAAGCCGCCGACAAGAAGTAATTCAGTTACGGCAGGTGAAGAACTCTAACTTCGCCTGCTCCAACTGTCACAGCTCCTACAAAAGACTCCGCGCTTATCAAATCCACGCTAGCCTGACCGATCTCGATCGATTGCTCAACACCGGTGTGGTTGAGCAAGAACAGGAACGACCCGTTCTCGTTCGAACGCTTGGTAACTTCGACTCCTTGTGGGACGCTGTAAAGAACTGGAGCGGCCCCCGACTGGATGCAAATCGCTTCCAGCAGACTCGCGATCATGTCTCGGTTCGGGGTGCAACCTAGATACCAGGCCTTGGACTTTTCAGAAGTTTTGCTAACAATTGCTGGCAGGCCAGCGAGGTCACCGGTTGAGAAGGTGCCCTCGATTGCCGAGCCAGGCAGAAGTCGAATGTGTTCTGTCCACCCCGAAACTTCACCACGGTTTGAACCAATGAGGACTTCCTCGGTTTGGCCGGCTACTAGTGGATGCCACTCCTCGGTATAGCAACCAAACACATCTCGAAGCCCCATTAGGTGGCCGCCAACGCGAACACCCTCTTCTGCATCAACCGCGCCACTGAACTTGCCAAACACAATGTTTGTGCCGCCAGCGGATGCGGCGCGGATGCGCTCGATCCCTAAATCGGAAATTAGGTAGAGCGAAGGGGCGATGACCAGCTTGTATCGCGAAAGATCTTGTTCTGGGTGTGCGAAGTCAACTGAGTAACCTGCCTGCGCGAGCGGGCGATAGTAGTCAAGAAGTGCTTCCATCTGGGTCAGGCGTGTCGAAGGCCTTGAATCGAGCTCTAAGGCCCACCAGCTGCTCCAGTCCAGGAGCAGTGCTATCTGAGAATCAGACTTCGCTCCTAGCAGGGGCTTCAGCTTTTTCAAGTCCTGACCCAATCTTGAGACTTCACGCCACACAGCGGTGTCGGTTCCAGAGTGAGGCAACATGCCTGAGTGCCACTTTTCAGCTCCGCGAACTGAAGCCCTCCATTGGAAGTGCAAAATTCCATCGGCGCCGTGCGCGGCTTGCTGCAGAGACCATCGGCGATAAGCGTTTTTAGGCTTGGCGGGATTTACCTCTCGCCAGTTGATTGCCGAAGGTGCCTGTTCCATAAGGAACCAAGGGCGT
This sequence comes from Actinomycetota bacterium, assembly GCA_009703445.1. GTDB lineage: Bacteria > Actinomycetota > Actinomycetes > Actinomycetales > Microbacteriaceae > Rhodoluna. Next base: position 2,375 of record WLGA01000008.1, read on the forward strand.
CCCGCTCCGAGAGATCTCATCAGGTCAGCGCCCATCGCTCCTTCAATGTGAGATTCGGGGTCTGCTAGATCTGGATACCAATCGTCGCTGATTACATCAATGTTCTCTGACCACTTCCAATAGTCTGCATGTGGAAAGAAGCGCATGAAGTTCGTTGTGATGGGGATCTGTCGACCAACTCGTTGCCGAATGACTTCAACCTCAGCCTTGTAGAGCTCGAGCATCGCATCGCTTGAGAATCGCTTGAAGTCCAGTTGCTGAGCTGGATTCGGGAAGTAGACGGTCTTGCGCGGAGGCATTACTTCATCCCAGTTGGAGTACCACTGTGACCAGAATGCGGTTCCCCAACGCTCGTTGAGAGTGTCCACATCGCCATACTTGGTGATCAACCAAGCGCGGAATGCGTCGGCACTTTCTTCGGAGAAACAGCGGTGAGTATGAGCTCCATATTCGTTGCCGACGTGCCACATCACAACGGCTGGGTGCTCCGCGTAACGTTCGACCATCTTTTCAACTAGAGCCAGCGAGAATTTCTTAAAAACCGAGGATGAAGGAGAGAAGTGTTGCCTTGCACCCCAGGCCATTCGCACTCCGGTCTCGTCGACCGCCAGAGTACTCGGGTACTTTAGGCCTAACCAAGGCGGCGGTGATGCCGTGGCAGTCGCCAAGTCGACTTTGATGCCATTCGCGTGACAGAGATCGAGAACTCTGTCTAACCATTCAAAAGACCAAGTGTTCTCGGTCGGCTGTAGCTTGGCCCAGGAGAACACTCCGACAGTAACTAGATTTACCCCGGCCTCACGCATGAGGGCCATGTCCTCTTGCCACACAGACTCTGGCCACTGCTCGGGGTTGTAGTCGCCGCCAAAGGCATACTCCGGCAGGCCAGGTATCGCTAATTCGTTCATCTGATTCCAACTATCGAGTCGAGGTGAAATGGTCAATTGCAAGTTTGCTACAGGAATTTGGGGCTTTTCCTAAGGATTTGGAGAAAGGCTTCTGGAAAGAGGGCAAATAGTGACGAGAGAAACCTTCTTAGGATCGCGTTCGAGTCTCAAAGTGTTGTGAACAGGCGGATTTGGGCTTAGATAACGGATTGGTAAACGGAAATGTAACGATTCAACACACAATTTCTAACGATTAGAGACCGACTATGTGTGCTTGGTTCGGAATCGCTTTCCGGTCTGGTGGGATGAGAGTAACTCTGAGACTGTCTAAATTTCTTGCAAGCACTCATCGAAGAGCAGCAAGCAGAATTCAGGCAGACGCCCGAGTCGAAACAACCCGACAATCAAAGGATTTTCGGGACCCAAAATAGGAGGAACGAAATGCGCTTGAACAAAAAAGCGATCGCAGTTGCCCTCGGATCAGCTCTGCTACTCAGCGGATGCGCAGGTCTAGACACGGCTGAACCAGCTAAGTTGACCTGGATGACCCGACCAGACAATCAAGCAGAAGCTGACGTCTACGCCAGCATCTCAGATGAAATCACCGCACAGAACATCGGCCTAAACCTGACTTACAAGGCTGGAAACTCTGAAGGATCTTCATACCAGGACAAGCTAAAGACCGACATCGCTGCCGGCACAGCACCTGACGTGTTCTGGATCCCGGGAACCGACATTGCAGACTTCGCAAAGGCCGGTTTGATCTTGAACATGCGTGACGAGGCCAAGAAAACTGATCACAAGGACTCTGACTTCTACGAAGGCCCAATGGCTTCATTGACCGTGGACCCTGCAACTGGTCAGCCAAATGCAGACACTCACCTATGGGGTCTACCTCGCGACGTGTCTACCTTTGCGCTATACCTAAACCTTGACCTAATCCAGAAGGCCGGAGTTGAGGACCCTCGCGAACTAGCAAAGGCTGGCAAGTGGGACTGGGCTGCATTTGAAAAGACTGCAGCTGCAATCACCAAGGCTGGCGGCGCTGGCGTCAAGGGCTTCGGTGCTGGCGGCTGGTGGGCTAACTGGGGTTACTTCGTGAACTCTGGTGGCGGTAGCTTCTTCAACGCTGACCGCACCGCTTGTGCTCTAGACTCCGACGCATCAGTCGCAGGTCTTTCATACATGAAGGGCTTGTATGACAATGGCTACGGCGTCAAGTACGGCGAAGATGCAGAGCCTCCGTTCAAGGCGGGCCAGGTTGGTATGTTCATCAACGGTCGCTGGGCAACCCCTGGTGCGCGAGAGATCAAGAACTTCGCATGGGACGTTGTAAACCTACCTACCGGCCCAACTGCAGGAAAGAACTGGCAGTTCTGGGGAGCTTACGTAGTAAACGCCAAGACCAAGAACCCAGCTGCAGCATTCAAGCTAGTTCAGCAGCTTACAAGCGTTGACGTTCAGGGAAAGATCTCTGAGCTGGGCGCTAACATCCCTTCTCGCAAGTCACAGGCTGCAATCGACAAGTTCCTTGGTTTCACTCCTCCAGAGAACAACCAGGCTTTCGTCGACGCAATCTCGAACGACCCTGTTGCTGAAGGTCCACTATGGCAGGGCAACTGGCCTGCATTCGACAAGGCAGCTGGCGACGCAGTCTCTGCTCTGTTCAACGGCACCAGAACCATCGATGATTTCAAGGCGAAGGTATGTACCGAAGCCTCTGGAGCCTTCGGCGGTTAATAGAATCAATTGAGTGAGACACGAGCCCAAGCTTTAGCTTGGGCTCGTGTTCTCTCAGCGAACAAATAAAGGTCCTAATGAATTTTCTAGAACGATGGCAAAACCGCCGCAAGAAGACGAGTCGAATCATTCGGCTGCTGAGCAACAAAGCGGTGACCATAACCCCGGTTTGGCATTTCGCACTTGCTGGGCTGCTGATGGTTGCCGCAGTGCTTTCAGTCCTTCTGCCTTCGACCCTAGGCCCGCTAGCTGGATTTGGGCTAGCTGCAACAGCGCTTTGTGCTGGCCTTGGCATCCTTCAAGTTTTCATAGCAATTGGGCTAAAGAGGGGGTCTGGATGGAGTCGTCGTGCCGCGCTAGTCACCAACATCCTTTTCATCGCCATTGCCTCTTTCCTTGCATTTCAAATCGCTAAATGGATTTTGTTATTCAACTTGATTGGCGACGCCTTTTATAAGGCCTTTGGTGGCCTAGCCATAGTTGTATTGGGTATCGCATGGTGGGTTGTTGCGGTGAGAATCGCAAAGCGGATCCACGATGGAAGTTCTGAAATAGAAATATCTCCAAAGGCAGCTCGACGCCTTCGCCCCGTCAAAGTTCTGAAACGCGTGGGGCAGGTCATTGTTCTGGCCGGTATTCTCGTCTGGGTCATTCAGTTCAACCCATTTACTCTCATGTTTGTGGCGCTCGGCGCACTATTTGTGCCGAACCCATTGGCAGCTGTCTTCGTGCTCCTCGCCATTCTCAGCATCCTCATGATGCGAGCGCTTTTGGGCGAAATTATGAGTCGCCACGTTAGTGCGAATCAATCTGAAGAAGAAAAGCTGGCCGGTTGGCTGTTTGTCGCACCAAGCCTTTTGGGCTTCATGGCGTTTCTCGCGGGGCCACTTCTTTACTCTTTGGTGATGTCCTTCTTCGACTGGAATGGTTCTAGCCGGATGACGTTTGTGGGCTTCGATAACTACTTTGGAACTCTGGGACTTCAGGTCGTGTCTAACGGCGATGCCTTCAACGTCGGATTCACAAAAATTGCTGACATTTTTGGCTTGACCGTCGGAGCTTTGGATCCACTGTTTTGGCGCTCAATGTATAACATCGCCATCTTCTTGGTGACTGCGGTGCCACTGGCTGTAGTTCCTGCTTTGATCTTGGCAACACTAATCGAACTTCGCTTGCCTGGTTCGAAGGTATTTAGAGCAATCTTCTTTATTCCAAGCGTTGCTGGTGTGATCGGCGTGACTCTGATTTGGAAGCAGATGTTGAACTCTTCAGTGGGTTTCTTCAACTATGCGATTCAGGAAATTTTCATCATGCTGAATTTTGTTCTTCCTGGGGATCCTCTGCCGACTCGGGTTGAGATTGGTTGGCTTTCTACCGAGCAGTGGGCGCTGGCAGCCGTGGTTGTCGTCTTTGCATGGTCACAGTTCGGCTTCAACACCGTTCTTTTTATCGCTGGGTTGCAGTCAATATCCAAGGAGCTATACGAGGCCGCTGAGTTGGACGGGGCAAATTCCTTCCAAAAGTTCAGAAACGTAACGTTGCCTGCTTTGAAGCCAACGACCTTCTTTGTTACGGCCACCACCGTAATCCTGGCGCTTCAATTATTTGACATTGTTTTTGCCTTGAACCAGCCAAACGTAGTTGGATTCCCAAACAATGCAACGCTAACTCCCGTTGTCTATCTATACCAGTTGGGCTTCCAGCAGGGTGAGTTCGGTCGGGCCAGTGCTGTTGCCTGGATTCTTTTTGCCGTTATTTTCATATTCACGTTGATACAGTTCAACCGCCAGAAGAAGGAAGCTGAGGCAATCTAATGGCCAAATCTGTGAGCCTTGTGCGCAATCTATCCAGCAAGATCTTGACCTATTTGATTCTGGGTGTAACCGGGATTTTAGTTCTGATCCCATTCCTGTTGGCCATCAGTGGTTCAGTGAAGACCGTGGATGACGTATTCACCTACCCTCCTCGATTCCTGCCTTATTCGGCAACATCTATAGAGATTGACGGTAAGGAAGCGCCGTTGTTCGAGATTCCGATGGAAGACGGTTCGATTGGAGAATTTGCTCGAGTGAAGCAGGGTGTAACGGTTCGTCAATGGGTCGGTATCGAGGATCCCGCAGTCAAGTTCCTTGCGCCAAAGGAACAACTTCAAGACACCGGAAAAACAATTGAACTAGACGGTGAGACCGTTGGGGTGTTTAGCGACGCTGCCGGCAAGTCATTTGCCAACGTCGGCTCAGCCATCGTCGGAGCCTATCAAGACGCATCAGATCCCTCAGCACCCTTGTACTACGCGCCGAGTGCTGATTTGAAGCCTGTTGAATCGGTCTCCGCAGAAATCGGTAACTTCGGTGAAGTTCTGGCACTGAATGGTTTCGATAGATCGATTACAAATACTGTGCTTGTGACCATCTTGGTGGTGTCCGGGCAGCTGTTCACCAGCATCCTCGGCGGTTATGCGTTTGCACGTCTGCGATTCAAGGGTAGAGATAGCATCTTCCTGGTTTGGCTGGGCTCGATCATGATTCCGTTCGTTGTCGTCATAATCCCGCTGTTCCAGTTAATGGTGGGAATTGACTGGGTGAACAACCTTGGTTCTCTGGTTCTTCCGTTCGTATTCAGCGCTTACGGAACATTCCTAATGCGCCAATTCTTTGTCACGATTCCAAAGGAACTCGAAGAGGCGGCTCTGATTGATGGAGCTAGTCGATGGACAATTCTGTGGAAGATTTTTGTGCCGTTGTCGATTCCTGCGATCGCCACGCTAACTACATTTGCTTTCCTTTATGCGTGGAACTCATTCCTGTGGCCTCTGATCGTCATCGATTCAGGAAACCAGGCCGCTTCGGTCTTGGCCCCTGCGCTATCGGTTCTTGGAGGCCGAGGAGCGGACTCTCCAAATCTGATCCTCGCCGGAATCATTCTCGCCATCGCGGCGCCAATCGCTGTGTTTATCTTTGCCCAGCGAGCGTTTGTTGAAAATGCTCAAAGTTCGGGCTTGAAGGGTTAGAGCAAAAAAAGAGGGCCGGTGTCCGGCCCTCTTTTTTTATTAGTTCTCGCCTTGGTGCGCCCAACCTCGGGAAATCTTGACCGCGCGCTGCCAGGAAATGTAGTTCCACTCGTCGAACTGCTTGTTGTCGAACACACGATCAACTTGAAACACCTCGCAGAGTTCTTTCTTGGATGACCAAATTCCAGTTCCGATGCCGGCAAGGAATGCCGCTCCAAGACCGGTTGACTCTAGGTTCTTGCCTCTAATGACCGGGATCTTTAGGCTATCTGCTTGCATCTCCATCAAGAGGTTATTTGCGGCTGCACCGCCGTCTGCTCGAATCGACTTGAGCTTCACATGGGTGTCCTGAGACATGGCATCAACCACGGCCCTAACCTGGAAGGCGATTGCCTGAAGGGTTGCTCTGGCTAGATGAGCATCGGTCGTTCCTCGGGTGATGCCGAACATTGTGCCGCGAGCATAAGGGTCCCAGTGCGGGGCTCCAAGGCCTGATAGCGCAGGCACGAATGCAAGCCCTCCGGTGTCGGGAACCGACCTCGCGAGTGCTTCCACGTCGGAAGCGGTCTTGATGATTTTTAGTCCGTCGCGCAGCCACTGAACGGCAGCTCCAGCAATAAAGACCGACCCCTCCAGGGCGTAGGTAATGTCACCCGCGGGGCTCTGCCAAGCGATTGTTGAAAGAAGCCCGTGAGAACTTTCGACACGTTTCCTGCCGGTGTTACTGAGAATGAATGCGCCTGTGCCGTAGGTGCACTTGTTGTCGCCGACTTCGAATGCAGCTTGGCCAAACAGTGCAGCCTGTTGATCACCGGCAATTCCGGCAATTGGAATCTTTAGTCCAAGGAATGCTTCAGGTGAGGTGTTGTCAATAGCGCCATAAGTAGGAACGATTTCTGGCAAGCGCGTTTTTGGAACCATAAATAGGTCAAGGAGCCCTGCGTCCCAGGTGCCCGAAGTAATGTCCATGAGTTGGGTTCGGGAGGCGTTTGAGGCATCCGTTACGTGCCTTCTTCCCGCGGTCAAGCGAGCCACGAGGTATGAATCCACAGTGCCAAATAGAACCTGACCTGAAGTCACACCTGACCAGATATCCGGCTCGTTCTTTGCAATCCAGAGCAGCTTAGAGGAGGAGAAATACGGGTCTAGACCTAGGCCGGTTTTCCGGCGAACTTCCTCTTCAACACCTGAATTGCGAATGTCAAGAACTAGGTTCGATGATCGTCTGTCTTGCCAGACAATGGCGTTTCTTGGGGATTTTAGAGTGTCCTTATCCCAGAGGACGACCGTCTCTCTTTGATTTGTTATGCCGAGCGCTGTTGGAGTCGCCCCCGAGGCATCGACAGCCTGCTTCGCCGACTTTAGCGTTGCCTGCCAAATTTCTTCGGGATCATGTTCCACCCAACCTGAACGTGGGAAATGCTGGGGAAATTCAGTATGGCTCTTGGAAATTATCTGTCCGTCGACGTCGACGACTAGAGCCGTGACACCGGTTGTTCCGGCATCAATCGAAAGAACTGCCACGTGATTTTTCCTTTGAAATGTGGGTGCTGCTCGGAATTTTTCCACCCGCTCCTCTCGACATTATCAAAGCCAAGCGGGCTGTTACCGTTTCGTTATCTCACCTGTTATCAACCGTTATGACTACCACAAGGTTTCGTTACCTACCGCGCATACGGTTTTTAGTGGAGGCTAAAAATGACACGAAATGGATTGCAATCATCGGGGTTGGCAGACCTGCCCTTCGATGCCGTGATCATCGGAGCCGGCATAAATGGAGCGGTTTCGGCCGCCGCGCTTAGCTCGCGCGGGCTAAAGGTTTTAATCATTGATCAGGGTGATTTCGCATCGATGACTAGCCAGCAATCGAGCAACCTTGTCTGGGGTGGAATCAAGTACCTCCAGTCCTATGAGTTCTGGTTGGTGTTCAAGCTTTGCCTAGCTCGCGCTCGTTTGATGAAGGAGTACCCAAACCGGATTCGAAAAATTGGATTTTTGGCTGCACTTGGCCCCGACGCGCCGTTTGGACCCCTGTTAGCGAGATTTGGCACCCTCGCATACTGGGCCATCGGGCTTTTCACCACCCCTGCTCCTAGAACGTTTAGCCTAAGAGCCGCACTCAACCTGGAGCCAAGGTTTGCGCCCGATGCACTCCGAGGCGCGGTGCGCTACTTCGATGGCATGCTTCCCGACAACGACTCTCGATTTGTCTGGGATTTCGTGCGAAAGGCAAAGTCATTCGGTGCACAGGTACACAACTATGTGCGTCTCGACTCTGCCGCAAGAGTTGATGGAATTTGGACCCTACGGGTGACCGACCAGATTTCCGGAGCAGAACACACAGTAAAATCTCGCTCAGTTATAAACGCCGCCGGCCCGCTGGTTGCAGAAGTGTTGAAGTCTGCCAAGTCTCAATCAAAGACCGGATTGGTTTTCTCAAAGGGCATCCACCTCGTTGTCCAAAAGCTCACTGAAGATGACCGAGTGCTTGCTTTTTGGGACGAACAAAAGCGTCTCTTCTATGTAATTCCCATGGGTGACCGAAGTGTTGTCGGGACAACCGACACTAGAGTCACCGACCCATTCGAGAAGGTCACGGATGAAGACCGCGAGTTTGTCCTTCGACAGATCAATCGAAGCATGAATCTTGAAACCCCTCTCACCAAGGAATCCATCATCTCCGAACGATGTGGTGTTAGGTCATTAGTGATAGATCAAGGCCAATCCGGCGAATCGGATGATTGGCACAAACTTTCGAGGAAGCACGTAATCGAGGTCGACGCTCAGCAAAACATTCTGAGCATATTTGGCGGCAAGCTAACCGACTGCCTGAACGTTGGCGATGAAGTCGTCGCTCATTTCAAAAAAATGGGTTTTCAAGTCGGTAAATCAAAAAAGTGGTTTGGTGAAGGAGTCGGCCTTATGCCGCCCACTTTCCTTCAACAAGTGCAGAGCCTTTGTCTGAGCACTGAGAGTGCCGACAGAGTGGCCGCGGGTCTCTGGCGGCGGCATGGAATGCAGGCTCAGCACATAATCGACTCAACCAGTCATCTGCTCGAAGAGGTTTTCGAAGGCACAGGGATTACCTACCCCGAGGTTTCTCACATTATTCACACCGAAATGGTGATCAAGGCAGAAGATGTGCTCAGGCGAAGGTTGCCGTTAGCGATGTTGCGCTCTGAAGGTGACATTGCTTCGAATGACAAACTCCAGGAGATTCTGCGAGTTGAGAACCTGACTTAGAACGATAGCGAGTCCAACGCTATCTTCTATTCGCCAACTGTGAAAACAGTGCAGGCGGAGATAAAACCCCACCATCTGAGTGGGGTTTTATTTTTGAGCGATGTTTACTTCGAGAAGTTAGGCGATTGAATCAGAATTTGGAATTTGAAGCTTTACACCACCGGCAAGAGCCGACTCGTGCGCCCAGACTCCCGGTGCGGTGAACCTAGCGGCGTCATGGACGTTCATGGGTGCCTTGCGCTGACCAACTGCATCCATGACGAAATCATCAACCATGAACTGGTGAGAACCGCCGTGGCCGTTGGAGAGGCCTTCGAACTCCTTGGGAAGTTGGCTCCGGTCGTGAACACTTGCGAAACCTCCGTCCCAAAGATTCTCCGATACGAAGTCTGGCTCTAGAGATCGAGGGTCTTCGACATCGGAGAAAGTGGAAATCTTTTTGGTGACAATCTCAAAGTTGGTCTTTGTTGCCCAGGATGCATAACCAACCTGCTGCTCAAATGAGCCTTCTGTGCCAAAAATACTCATTCTCACGGTCGGCTCAAGTGGCGCTGTGCCCACTCGTCGTAGTTCGGCGATTCTCATCACGCCGCCGTCGCTTGTTTCGAAGAGGGCAATCTGGTTACTCTGACTGTTCTTCCATAGGCTCACGCTTGGATCAAATATTCCGTCGTTAACTGTGTCCTCCAGCCCGAAACAAGTAACCGATCTCGCGTGAGCGCCAGTAATTGAGAGAACTGCGCTAACCGAGTGGGTTGAGTAGAGCATTGGAGGGAAGCTTGCTGTGGCCTTCCAGTTGTCGCCACCGTTTGCTGCATAGGCGTCGCTGAACCCGTGCGACATATCGTGGAGATACTCGCCTTCGCCATAAACAAAGCGTCCAAGCTCACCGGAGTTGAACTTCTGGCGAGCAAAAACCACCGCAGGGTAGTAGTAGCTGGTTTCGGCCATGAAGTAAGTGAGTTGAGTGGCACTGGCCGCGGCAACCAGATCTTCAATCTCCTGAGCAGTAAGGCCCATCGGGACAGCCGTGTAGACGTGACGACCATTAGCTAGAGCTTCCAGGGCAATCTGGGCATGGGTCCAGCGAGGGGTAAAAATAGCCACCGCATCAAAATCGCTGTGCCAAAACTCTGACAAGCTAGCAAAGGTTTTTGCGATGGAAAACTCTGCGGCTACTCGCCTTCTTCGCTCGGCGTCTAGCTCAACGAGTGCGACTTCTTCGACGAAAGGATGTGCTTGAAACAGGGGAATGAAAGATGAAGAGAACTGACCTCCGCCGATTACGCCGACACGCAATTTCTTCATTATTTCTCCTGGTGATTTGAAGTTGTCTAAAGCCTAATGTTCAGGTGAGGAAGGGGGTAGGGTATCAGCATGACAAATCTTCAGCCTCCAGTTCTAGAACCAATGCTCGAGCCAGCACCTAGCGTGCTCACCATCCAAGAAGTTGTTGTTGGCGACGGCGTTGAAGCTCCAGCTGACTCAACCGTGAAGGTTCACTACCTTGGCGTCGACTACGAAACCGGTGAAGAGTTCGACTCTTCATGGAGCCGTGGCGAAGCAATCGAGTTCCCGCTAAACCGCCTGATCAAGGGCTGGCAAGAGGGCATTCCAGGGATGAAGGTTGGCGGCCGCCGCACGCTTATCTGCCCACCAGAAATGGCTTACGGTCCTGCCGGTGGCGGTCACCGCCTTTCGGGGCGCACCTTGGTCTTCGTAATCGACCTTTTGGGTGTCGCTTAGTTAGTTGACCGACTCTGGGTCGTCAATGAATTCGCGAACCTCTTGCGGGCAACGGCAAGACTTAGCGATTTTGGCGGCCCAGTAATAGGCAGTCTCGGCATCAGGCACCTCTAGAACAGAGAATCCGCCAAGCACAACATCGCTTTTGGCGATTGGCCCTGGCTTTACAGAACCATCCTCGGTTACGACTACGGGGTCGTAGGTGTGAAAGCCTCCGCCAAAAATCCAGACGCCGGCTTCCTTAGCTTCGCGAACAACAGCGTGTGATTCGTCGGCGACTTGTTCCCACTCGTCGTCGGCGACCTGCATGTCGCCGTCGTTGAAAGAAATAATGAATCTAGCCACAGGAGCCTCCTACTTATTGGGCTCAGTCTAGAGAATTGGCGAATAATCGACAAAAAATAAAAACCCCACTCTTTGAGTGAGGTTTTCATTCTTGGTAGGCCCCGTCGGGATCGAACCGACGACCCACGGATTAAAAGTCCGTTGCTCTAACCAACTGAGCTAGAGGCCCATACGTGCCGAAGCACGAATCAATAGTTTACCTGCGCAGACCAGCTTCGGAAGAACCTAGAGCGAGATTGGGCTGGCATAATCGAAGAATGCCTAATCTCCCTACTGAACTCCGCCCACTCGAAGAGTTGCGAGAACGTCACAGCTCAAAGTGGCGCCGCTTCAACCGCGACGTTTTGCCGATGCACGTCGCCGAGATGGACTACGAGATTGCCCCTGGCATCAAGTCTCTGATTATCGACTTCGTGACGCGTTCTGACCTTGGCTACCTAGGCCCAATTCCTGAGCTGGGCGAGGCGTTCACCGGTTTTGCTAAGCGCCACTGGAACTGGGCGGTTGCTCCGACCGATGTTCGTCTCGCAACCGACGTTGGCGTCGGCGCCGTCGAGATTTTGCGTGCTGCAGGCGCCAAGGGCGACACGGTGGTCATCAACTCACCGGTTTACCACTCGTTCTATGAATGGATCAAAGAGGCTGGCATGCAGGTTGTAGACGCCCCACTAATCCGTGAAAAGGTTGGCGGGCCAACTGCCGAAGAGCCAGACTCATTCGAGAAGCCTGTGACTCTGTGGCGTCTCGACATCGATGCAATTGAGAAGGCATTCAAGGCCGGCGCTAAGTTCTTCCTGATGTGCAACCCGCAGAACCCTGTCGGTCGCATGCATACCCACAACGAACTTCGTCAGGTTGCCGCGTTGGCTGCCAAGTATGGCGTGCTCGTAATCAGCGATGAAATTCACGCACCGATGGCATACCCGGGGGAGACCTTCACCCCATACCTTGCCGTTTCAGACGAAGCTAAGCAAACCGGTGTAATCGTTACCGCTGCGAGCAAGACCTTCAACCTAGCCGGTCTAAAGGCGTCAATCATCGTGACCCAGAGCGATGAAGTTCGAGCCAAGTTGGCCAAGTTGCCAGAGGCAATGCACTGGCGTTCGTCCCTGATTGGTGCTTTCGCTATGGCCGAGGCCTTCGAAAATGGTGACGCCTGGCTAAAGGGCACCATGATGACTCTGGCTGACTCACGCAAGCTCCTGGCTGCCGAAATCGCCGAGAAGCTTCCAACCGTTGACTTCCACCTGCCGGAGAACGGCTACTTGGCTTGGCTAGACCTCAGCTCGCTAAACCTAGGTGACAAACCAGCTGCGCTGCTGCTCGCCAAGGAAAAGGTCTCATTCGTGCCAGGCGATGAGCATGGTGAGGCCTATGGCCAGTTCGTGCGCATCAACTTTGCTTGCCGACCTGCCAGCATCCGTGCAGCTATCGACAAGATTGCCAACCAAGCTGCCAAGGCTGCCCGCAAATAAGATCAACGAAAAAGCCCACCGGGAAATCGGTGGGCTTTTTTCATTGCGACTCTAGCTAGCTAGCGCCTGCTTTAGGTCATGGATCAAGTCATCCGCGTGCTCGAGGCCAACTGAGAGGCGCATCAAGTTCTCGGTGATTCCCATGGCTTCCTGAACCTCACGGCCAAGGCGACGGTGAGTGGTCGAAGCTGGGTGGGTGATCAGTGATTTGCTGTCACCGAGGTTGTTCGAGATGTCGATCACTTTGAGCGCATTCATGAACTTGAATGCCGCAGCCTTGTCACCATCAACAGCGAATGCAACGGTCGAACCGCCACCACCCATCTGCTTCTTGGCAAGCGCGTAGCCCTTGTGTGACTTTAGGTGCGGGTAAGACACCAATTTGATGCCCTTTTGCTTAGCCAGGAATTCGCCCACCTTGAGGGCGTTCTCATTCATGCGCTCGACACGCATGGTCATGGTCTCGAGTGACTTGAGCAGCACCCACGCGTTGAAAGCACTCATGGATGGGCCGGTGTGACGGGCAAATGGCATGACCTTGGTCTTAATGTATTCACGGCTGCCAAGGATGGCTCCGCCGAGCACTCGGCCCTGACCGTCGATGTGCTTAGTTGCCGAATACATGACCACGTCGGCGCCAAGTTCGAGAGGCTTCTGCATTACTGGCGATGCCATTACGTTGTCGACGATCACGGTTGCACCAACCTTGTGGGCAAGCTTGCTAACCATTGCGATGTCAACGATTTCCATCAGCGGGTTCGAAGGTGACTCGATGAAGACGACCTGGGTTGGCTTGCTAAGAGCAGCTGCCCAGTCCTTCTCTTCGGTTCCCTCAACAAGTTCGATGGTGACGCCCCATGAAGGCAAAATTTCCGTTAGTACGACATAGCAAGAGCTAAACATCGATGCCGAAGCAACTACGTGGTCGCCCTGCTTGACCAAGCAAGCGACCGATGCAAACATTGCAGACATCCCAGAGCTAGTCGCGAAACAGGCCTCAGCACCTTCGATGGCTGCCAAGCGTTCTTCGAACATTGCCACGGTCGGGTTCGAGAAGCGGCTGTATAGGTGGTGCTCGGTTTCTTCCTTGAATGACGATTCGGCCTGTTCGGCTGAGTCATAGGTGAATCCAGAGTTTAGATAAAGCGCTTCGCCGGTCTCGCCGAAACCGCTGCGAGCGAGGCCACCGCGAACGGCAACCGTATCCGTGTGCAGATCCCAGTCAGGAAGCTGTGCCTCCGCCGAATCTGAATATCCCCATGGGCGAGTTCTCTTGGTCATTACTTGATTATATCGGCAGAGCGCGGCTTGCGACTCGGCCATTCAACAAGCAGCATCGCGGCAATCATGATCAAACCGCCAAGGATGGTTCGCAACTCGAGCACTTCTTGACCAACCGCAACGGCAATCGCAGCTGCAAAAACCACTTCGCTGGTCAGGATGATTGCAACGCGCGAAGCATCCATGTGGCCCTGGGCCCATGTTTGCACGAAGAAGGCCACGGCAGTTGAGAAGACCGCGGTGAAGATGATTGCAAACCAACCATCAAAGTCACCAGGCATCTGAACGCCGTCACCGAGTGCACCGATCCAGCTGACCACTGCCGTCACGCCAAGTTGCACCACGGTGAGGGCATAGGTGTTCAGCCCCTTGCTCCAGGCTCCGAGCCCAATGATGTGAGCGGCGAATAGAAGTGCGCAAAGCATGACCCAAATCTGACCGATTTCAATGCTGACGCCGGTGATTGAGATCAGCGCGAGTCCGATCGTTGCCAGGACGACACCCAGGATGACCTTGCCGCCCGCCTTTTGGCCAAGCAGGAGCCAACCCAGAATCGGGGTGAGAACGACGTAGAGGCCGGTGATGAACCCGGTAATCGCTGCGGTGGTCATCGAAAGTCCGATGGTCTGAGTGATGTATCCACCGCTCAGAAGAAGGCCCAGAATCACACCCTTCTTGAGGAGTTCGCGATTAATTGCCTGCAACACCTGTGGGCGAACTGCAATCATGATCAGAGTGGCCAAGGTGAAACGCACGGCCAAGAAGTCATAAAGTGGCTGACGCTCGATGGCGTCCTTCATCAAAACGAAGGCGGCACCCCATACCACGGCCACGGATAGCAGGGCAACAGCGGCCCAATAGTTGCGTTTCATCACGCCAGTCTAACTAGCGTTCTCCTGTTGCCAACGTCTTGACCATTGACGGAAAAACTAGCCCATGCATTGGCCAGACTGCCCACCAGTAGACGTGGCCGAAAAGACCCTTAGGGGCATAAATCGCGCGTTGGGTGACGGTGCAACCGCCTTCTGATTTGGCTGTCACCTTAAATTCAAGCCAAGCTAACCCCGGCATGCGCATCTCGGCTCGAAGCCTCAGCAACTTTGGTCGGTCTATGGCCTCTACGCGCCAAAAATCCAAGGCTTCACCGATTTGAAGCTCGTGCGGGTGGCGACGTCCTCGACGTAACCCGGCCCCGCCGACCAACTTGTCCATAACACCTCTAAGTCGCCAAGCCCAAGTTGCCCTCGAATAACCGTTGTCACCGCCAATGGCCTCGATGCGAGCCCAAACTGTTGCAACCGAATCGGTTGACTCTGCAGTTCTGATGTCGGTGTAGAGCGAACCACCGGCCCAGTTTGGGTCGGTTGGCAAAGGCTCGGATGGCGAACCGGGGAAAGATGCGTTGGTCCAGCGGGTCTCTACGCGAGCATCCTTGATCTTGGTCAGGGCGAGTTGCACCGCCTTTGTGAAGTGAGTTAGGCCACCTGGCGGGTCAGGAATAAGGGCCTTGATCGAGTCATCGCGCGCGACAACCTCATTCTTGAGGCTGGCAACCAATCGGCGGGCCAGCGTATATGGAACGGGAGTAACTAGTCCAACCCAGCCACTCGAAAGTCTCGGTGTCAAAACCGGAATCGGAATGATGATTCGTTTACGAAGCCCTGCGGCCTCGGCATACTTTTCCATCATCTGTTTGTAGGTGTAAATCTCTGGGCCGCCGATGTCGAACGCGCCGGTCACCTTTGGGTCGACGGCTGCCGCACCAACCAGGTAGCGCAGCACATCGCGAACTGCGATTGGTTGAATGCGAACGTTCACCCACTTTGGCACGGTCATAATCGGCAGACGTTCGGTCAGGTAGCGAAGCATTTCGAAAGATGCAGAGCCCGAACCGATCACTACGGCAGCTCGAAGTTCGATAGTTGGGATTCCCGAAGCACGAAGGATTTCGCCGGTGTCGGCTCGTGATTGCATGTGCGGAGAGAGTTCTTCGGTAGGAGCGATGATGCCGCCGAGGTAAACAATTCGGCTTACGCCCGCAGCTTTCGAGCACTTCACAAAGTGCTCGGCTAGCTTTCGCTCCTTGACCTCGAAGTCATCCTTGGACATCAAGGCGTGCAGCAAGTAGTAGGCAACGTCGACGCCCTGCATGGCTTGGGTCAGCGCGTACTCGTCGTTTGCGTCGCCAGATGCGACTTCAACTCGATTGATCCATGGATGATCTTTGAGACGCTCTGGGTTTCGAGCTAGCACTCGTACGCGGTAGCCGTGGTTTAGCAACTCGACGACTAGTCGGCCACCGATGTAACCCGTGGCTCCGGTAACCAAGCACAGAGCTGGAAGACCAGCTCGAGATTTCAAGACCGGCAGTCCAACGCTGAGGATATCGCTCATGAG
>WLGA01000080.1 GCA_009703445.1 Actinomycetota bacterium
ATGGGCGGCGGTTCAGCCGACGCAGCAGCTGCGCTAGTTGCCGTGAATGCGCTTTGGTGCACCGGCGTCGAATCACAACTTTCTAACTCGGTGACGCTGGGAGCCGATGTTCCATTCGCCTTGGCCGGCGGCATTGCCGTTGGTCTGGGTCGCGGCGAGGTCCTAACCCAGATTGATTCGGTGCCGGCAATCAACCTCGTACTAGTTACCAGCGACGAAGGCCTGAGCACTCCGGCTGTCTATAAGCGCTTGGATGAACTTCGCGCGGCCCGAGGCGTCGACCCAATGCAGGCGCCGGCGGCTGATGTGCCCGAGGAGCTCATCCGTGCTCTGCAGAGTGGCGACCAACACGCCATCGCAAACCTGCTGAAAAATGACCTTCAAGAGGCAGCCCTCGACCTTCGCCCTGACCTAAAGCAAACCATCCAGGATGGCCTGGCGGCCGGCGCGCTCACCGGATTCGTCTCAGGCTCTGGCCCGACTGTCGCATTCCTGGTTGCAGACGCCAACGCCGCCGAGGAAATCGCTCAAAAACTCCACGTGAGCGGTTACCGCGCGCTCGCTGCTGCCGGCCCTGCCGTCGGCGCAATCATCCGAGAAGAGAACTAATGGCCCACCTGCTCGGAGCTGAATCACTCACGCTCGAATTTCCAACCAAGAAGGTTTTTGACAACATCACCGTTGGCGTAAACGAGGGTGACCGCATCGGCATCGTCGGTCGAAACGGCGATGGAAAATCTACGCTGTTGAAACTGCTAAACCGTCGCCTTCAGCCAGACGAAGGCCGCATTACCCACCGCAACGGACTCACCATCGGATTGCTCGATCAAGCCGATGTGATTGACCCGGGCCAAACCATCGGCCAAGCCGTGGTCGGCGATATGCCTGAACACGAGTGGGCCGGTAACGCCAAAATCCGCGACGTAATTGGTGGCCTACTGAATGACCTCGATTGGCAGCAGCAGGTTGGCTCACTCTCTGGTGGTCAGCGCCGCCGCGTAGCCCTAGCCAAGCTATTGGTTCAAGACCTTGACATTGTGATGCTCGATGAGCCGACCAACCACCTGGACATCGAAGGTGTCGCCTGGCTTGCTCGTCACCTGAAATCGCGCTGGCCGGCTACCGGCGGCGGCTTGATCGTGGTTACCCACGACCGTTGGTTCCTAGATGAAGTTTGCAACCTGACCTGGGAAGTCCACGACGGCGTCATCGAACCATTCGAGGGTGGTTACGCCGCCTACATTCTTCAGCGCAACGAGCGCGATCGCAGCGCAGCAGCCTCCGAGGCTCGTCGTCAGAACCTAATGCGCAAAGAGCTGGCCTGGCTTCGCCGCGGTGCCCCTGCGCGAACCACGAAGCCAAAATTCCGCATGGACGCTGCCGCAGAACTGATTGCCAACGAGCCCGAGCCCCGTGACCGTGTGGCGCTATCCAAGCTGGCAACCCAGCGCCTCGGCAAGGATGTCGTTGACGTCGAAGACATGAGCTACTCGGTCGGCGGCAAGGAGCTTCTGCACGATGTCACCTGGCGCCTCGGTCCCGGTGACCGAGTTGGGTTGGTCGGCGTCAACGGAGCCGGCAAGACAACCTTGCTCAAACTGATTCAGGGCACGCTAGAGCCGACTGCCGGTCGAATCAAGCGCGGAAAAACCGTAAATATCGCGATTCTTAGCCAAGAGGTGCGCGAACTCGACGAGTTCCACGGCGAGCGCATTTTCAGCCTGATCGCTCGCGAGAAGTCTTTCTTCGTCGTCGATAAGAAGGAAGTCGGCATCGGCCAGTTGGTTGAGCAGCTCGGTTTCACTCAGGCCCAGTTGCAGACGCCTATCGAAGACCTATCCGGTGGTCAGCGCCGCCGCCTGCAGTTCTTGCGCCTGCTTTTCGGTGAGCCGAATGTGCTCATCCTTGACGAGCCGACCAACGACCTCGACACCGACATCCTGGCTGCCATGGAAGACCTCTTGGATGGTTGGCCGGGCACTCTGATTGTGGTCAGCCACGACCGTTACCTGCTCGAGCGTGTCACAGACCAGCAGTATGCGCTGCTTGGCGATGGCAGACTTCGTCACCTGACCGGCGGCGTCGACCAATACCTCGAGCTTCGCAAGCATTCACTGAGCGGCAAGGCGGCTCAGGCCGAGAGCAGCCGCTATGGCATCGACACCTCAACCACTCCAGCTGCACAGTCATCACTGACCGGTGCCGCACTTAGAGACGCGCAGAAGAACCTAGCCAGGTTGGAGCGCGGTCTCGAGAAGGTTTCCGCAGACGAAGCCAAGTTGCACCTAGACATGGCGGCCCACGATCAGGGCGATTATGACGGCCTTGCCAAGCTGGTAGCGCGACAAGCCGAGCTCAATGAGAAACGCGAGCAAATGGAACTCGAATGGCTCGAGACTTCTGAGCTCTTAGGGCAGCAATAAGCACGTTTATCTGGCAGACTTGAGGGGTGGGCGAAAGCCCACGTTCCCCTATGGTGTAATGGCAACACTCCGCCCTTTGGAGGCGGCTTTCTAGGTTCGAGTCCTGGTGGGGGAGCAGTTCAACTTAGGAGCAAAATGGGCGAACAGCACCTAGCAGTAGTTGTCTTGGCAGCTGGCGCGGGCACTCGTATGAAGTCTTCGAAGCCGAAGGTCATGCACGAGATCGCCGGTCTTCCGCTCCTCGGTCATGCTCTAGCAACTGCGAGTTCACTCGGTGCGGCTCACGTGGTTCCGGTAATCCGCCACCAGCGCGACCTAATCGCAAACTACATCCAGACCTACTTCCCGCACTCTCTAATCGCCGACCAGGATGAAATCCCGGGCACCGGCCGTGCCGTTGAGTGTGCTTTGAACCAACTGCCTGCCGACTTCAACGGAGCCGTCGTGGTCACCAGCGGCGATGTTCCGCTTCTAGATGTTGCGACTCTCGAGTCTTTGATTGATGCTCACCTTGCCGGCGGGTTCTCGGCGACCATTCTGACCTCAATAGTCGAAGACCCTGCCGGTTACGGCCGCATCATTCGCTCGAATGACGGCAAGTTCATTCAGATCATCGAAGACCGTGATGCAGACGCAGAACAGCTGAGCATCAACGAAGTAAACGCAGGTGTTTATGTGTTCGATGCCGGTTTGCTTCGCAACGCTCTAACCAAGATTGGTTCACACAACGCTCAGGGTGAGAAATACCTGACCGATGCTGCTGCCGAACTAATCCATGAAGGTTTCAAGGTTCAGGCGCTCGCCGTAGAGGACAACTGGTTGGTCGCCGGCATCAACGACCGCGTTCAGCTGGGCGAAGTGGCTGCCGAGCTGAACTTCCGAATTTGTGAGGCATGGCAGGTTGCCGGTGTCACCATCCAAGACCCTTCATCAACCTGGATCGATATCACGGTTTCGCTGGCCCAAGATGTGACCATCTTGCCGGGAACCTACCTTCAGGGCTTCACCAAGATTGAAACCGGTGCCGTAGTCGGCCCGGAGGTTGTCTTGGTTGACGTTGAGGTCGGCGAAGGCGCCAAGATCGTCAAGTCACACGCAACCGGTTCAAAGATTGGCGCTGGAGCCAGCGTTGGCCCGTTCTCCTACCTACGCCCAGGCACTGACCTCGGCGCTGATGGCAAGATCGGCACCTTTGTTGAGACCAAGAACGCCAAGATCGGCGCTGGCAGCAAGGTTCCTCACCTGAGCTATGTGGGCGATGCCACGATCGGTGAGAGTTCGAACATCGGCGCGGGCACCATTTTTGCCAACTACGACGGCGTAAATAAGCACTCGAGCGTGATCGGTTCGCACGTTCGAACCGGCTCGCACAACGTCTTCGTTGCACCTATTACGATTGGAGATGGAGCCTACACCGCTGCCGGAACCGTCGTTCGCAAGGATGTCGAGGCTGGCGACCTAGCAATGAACGTTGCTCCGCAGCGAAATCTGGCCGATTGGGTAATTGCCAAGCGACCAGGCACCGCAGCAGCAGAAGCCGCCCACAAGGCAAAGAACTAGAGAACCTAACTTGAGACTGGAGAACCCCTTGGAAGTTACGACGAACAACTCGAAACGTCTGGTTCTGGTCAGCGGTCGCGCTCATCAAGAGCTCGCTCAAGAGGTTGCCGACATTCTTGGCACCAAACTTTTGCCAACCACCGCCTATGACTTTGCCAATGGTGAGACCTTCGTTCGCTACGAAGAGTCAGTTCGAGGTGTTGACGCGTTCGTCATCCAGGCTCACCCAGCCCCAATCAACCACTGGATCATGGAGCAGTTGCTCATGGTCGACGCTCTGAAGCGCGCCAGCGCCAAGCGAATCACCGTGGTTGCCCCATTCTTCCCGTATGCCCGCCAGGACAAGAAGCACAAGGGTCGCGAGCCAATCTCGGCACGCTTGATGACCGACTTGTTCAAGGCTTCAGGTGCTAACCGCCTGATGTCGGTCGACTTGCACACCCCTCAGATTCAGGGCTTCTTCGATGGCCCGGTTGACCACCTATGGGCTTTGCCTATGCTTGCCGACCACGTTGCCGAGCGTTTTGGCGATGAAGACATCACCGTGGTTTCACCAGACTCGGGCCGCGTGCGCGTAGCCGACATCTGGGCTGACCGTCTGGGTGCACCATTGGCAATCATCCACAAGCGCCGCGACCCAGACCGCCCAAACCAGGTTGAAGCTCACGAGCTTGTTGGTGACGTCAAGGGCCGCACCTGTCTATTGGTCGACGACATGATCGACACCGCTGGCACCATCGTCGCTGCAGCTCAGGCGCTTAAGGCCAACGGAGCAGCACGTGTAATCGTTGCCGCCACCCACGCCGTGTTCTCGCCTCCTGCGGTTGAGCGTCTTTCTAGCGGTGCGGTCGACGAGGTTATCGTTACCAACACCTTGCCGATCACCCCAGACAAGCAGTTCGCAAACCTAACCGTGCTTTCGATTGCTCCGCTAATCGCCGCGGCAATCAGCGCTGTCTTCGGCGACGACTCGGTCAACTCGCTGTTCCCAGGCCACGCCTAAACAAAGACCAAATTGTCTCTCGGGTTGCCCATCAGCGGGCAGCCCGTTAGACTTTAACCAGACAACGGCGAGGGCTCCACACGGAGCCGTTATCGACGGGGCATTTAGCCGGTTTCACCGGCAGGTATCCTCGCGTTTTAGCTTGAGTTGAGACCAAAACAAAAATCCGATTGGAAATATTCTTATGAACACTGCTGCAAAGCTAGACGCAACTATCCGCACCGCATTCGGCAAGGGCGCATC
>WLGA01000081.1 GCA_009703445.1 Actinomycetota bacterium
ACATCGCTGATGACTACGAAATCAAAGAACAAAAGTGGCGGCAGGTCGCCCAGCACCTCGAACGAATAGAAGCCCAAATATAGAACCGCCAGGATGGCCAGCGGAACCGTCGACCACCGCTCCCAGACATGAACTGCGTGTTCGGTCTTAGTTTCTATTTGCCCCATGGGTCTAATCTATCGAGCGCTCAACCATCTGGTCGATTGTGTCAGAGGCGAGCACGTGCTCGATTGCCAAGACGTTTGCCCCGATGATGCCGCCCTCGCGGCCAACCTTGCTTTGAACGATTGAAAGATTTTCGCTTGCCAATGGCATTGATCGCGCGTAAACAACTTCGCGCACCCCGGCAATCAAATGCTCGCCCGCTGAGGATAGCGAGCCACCGATGACAATCACGGCTGGGTTGATCAAACTCACGCAGGTGCTAAGGACTTCACCGATGTCGCGACCTGCCTGGCGGATAGCTTGGATTGCCTCTACCTTTGCTCTTCTGGTCGCGTCGATTAGGTCTGACGTGTTGCGAATCGGCAATCCCTCTGAAACCAACTTCTTGATAATTGCTGGTGCGCTGGCGACCGCTTCGAGGCACCCAAAATTACCGCAGTGACATGAAACGTCGCCGCCGCTGGAAACGCGAACGTGGCCTATGTCGCCGGCGGTGCCCTGGGCTCCACGCTGCAAAAGACCGCCAGAGATGATTCCCGAACCGATGCCGGTGGCGGCTTTTAGGAAGATCAGGTGATCTACATCCGGGTAGGCAACGTGGCGCTCACCGAGAGCCATGACGTTCACATCGTTATCGACCAGCACCTTGGCGTTGAACTCTTGATTCACCCGAGCAGGCACGTCGAATCCATCCCAGCCCATCATGATTGGCGGGCTCGCTGGCTTGCCGGTCGAGTGCTCAACCGGGCCAGGCAACCCGATGCCAATGGCCAACAGTTGGTCGCTGGTAAGACCTTGACCGGCCAGAAGGTGCTTAAGTTCGGCAATCATCCAGCGGAGACATACCTCTGGTCCATCTGAAATCTGACGCTTAGTTTCGATCGAGACCAGAATTTTTCCGCTGAAGTTGGCCAGGGAAGCAACAGCATGCGAAGCACCAAAGTCGACGCCGGCGACCACGTATGCGTTCTCGTTGAGCACTAGTTGAGAGGAAGGGCGACCGCCGGTTGATGAGCTTTCGGCAGCGGGGGCAATCATGCCGAGGCTGATGAGCGGGTCGAGTCGCAACGAAATAGTTGAGCGTGCCAACCCACTGAGTTCAGCCAGTTCTGCTTTGGTGTGAGGCTGACCGTCGCGGAATATCTGGAACAAACGCCCAGAGCTGAGCCCGAAGTTGCCTCTGTTGATTTCCGCCATAGATAAATCATAATCGGCGAGATTTGAATACTTTCGAGGAAAGTTTGTCACAAATGCGTAACGTTATGACGATTATCGACATAAGTCTGAAAGTTAACGTCATTATTTACTCAGAGAAGTTTTCGAAGTGCGAAAGGAACGAATCATGAAGTTTGGATACCAGACCATCACCTGGGGTGGGGTCGTCGGTCACCCTGGAGGCGTAACCAGCATCAAGGACCTTTTCTACATGACCCACGGCGACACCAAGGCCGCCATCCGTGACATTGCTCAGGCCGGTTATCAGGGCGCTGAGGTTTTCGACGGAAACCTAGCCGAGTTCGCCGGCAACCCAGAAGACCTGCTTCAGGTTCTGGCCGAGAACAACATCGAACTTGTCTCGGTTTACACAGGCGCCAACTTCATCTATGACGACATTTTGGACGACGAGCTCTTCAAGATCGAGCAGGCGGCACACCTAGCCAAGCAGTTCGGTGCAAGCCGCATCGTTCTTGGTGGCGGAGCAAAGCGCCCAAATGGCCCTCAGGTCGACGACTTCAAGAAGGTAGGTCGAGGCCTGGACATGGCGGCCGACATCGCCCGTGACAATGGTCTCGAGAGCAGCTACCACCCACACCTTGGCACCATCTCAGAAACCTTGGATGGCTTCCACCAGATCATGGATTCTTGCTCAATAGGCTTCTGTCCAGACACCGCGCACCTGACCGCATCCGGAATCGACCCGGTTGCGGCTATCGACCGTTATGGCGACCGCCTAAAGCACATCCACTTCAAGGACCTATCCAAGAAGACTGGAAACTTCACCCCGCTAGGCGAGGGTGACATTGACTTCAAAGAAATCCTGGCAGCAATCAAGCGAGCAAACTACGACAGCTGGCTAATGGTTGAGCTCGATTCCTATGAAGGTGATCCGAAACACGCAGCAGAAATAAGCAAGAGGTATCTAGAGCAACTATTTGCTAACTAGAAAATCCACCCATCCATCAAAGCATTTCCCTAAACCAGGAGAAAAGAATGAAGAAACTAGTAACAAGCATCGGAGTGAGCCTTGCATTGATGCTGTCGCTTTCAGCCTGTTCAGTAACCGGCGGAACCACAGATGCCGCTACCGACAGCACGATTGCAGCGACAGTTGACGCAGCACTTGCTTCACTAGAAGGTCAGGTTCTAAGCCTCGGCCCAAACGGCGAAACCCCATCTGGGTTCGACACCACCGAAGTTAGCGACGCAGATCTTGCAACCATCAAGGCTGGCAAGTTCACCGCAGCTATCGTCATGCACTACGGCGGCAACGACTGGGCTACCGCTCAGGTTGAAGGCCTAAAGAGTGAGTTTGCTCGTCTAGGCATCGAGGTCGTCGCCGTTACCGACGCTGACTTCAAGCCAGAGAAGCAGGTTTCAGACATTGAGACCGTTATGGCGCTAAAGCCAGACATCATCATCTCGATTCCTACCGACCCAGTGGCAACCGCAGCCGCATACAAGAAGGCTTCTGCAGCCGGCATCAAGTTGGTCTTCATGGACAACGTGCCTGCAGGCATGGTTGGCGGCAAGGACTACGTTTCTGTAGTTTCAGCTGACAACAAGGGCAACGGTGTGGTCTCGGCTCACCTTATGGCCAAGGCGCTAAACGGCAAGGGCAAGATAGGTCTGATCTTCCATGACGCAGACTTCTTCGTCACCAAGCAGCGTTACGAAGGCTTCAAGGAAACGCTGTCACAGTACCCAGACATCACTGTTGTTGAAGAAAAAGGTATCGGCGGTCCTGACTTTGCCGGCGACGCTCAGGCGGCAGCAACCGCATTGCTAACTAAGCACCCTGACCTAGATGGCATCTGGGGCGTGTGGGATGTACCTGCAGAGGGCATCATGGCTGCAGCTCGTGAAGCAGGTCGCACCGACCTGAAGATCGCAACCCAGGACCTTGGCACCAACGTCGCGATTCAGCTTGCTAAGAACGAGCTAATCGTTGGCCTAGGCGCTCAGCGTCCATTCGACCAGGGCATCGCAGAAGCACGCCTTGGTGCACTAGCGAAGATCGGCAAGACCGGGCTTCCTATCTTCGTAGCAATGGGCGCACTGCCTGTTAGCCACGACAACGTGCTTGAGGCATGGAAGACCGTCTACAGCGTAGACGCTCCAGCCGTAGTCAAGGACGCATTCAAGAAGTAACAAAAAACCAGGTGGTTGGGTGTTTGCGCACCCAGCCACCTGGTCCACCCATCCATCTGGGTGCTTCCAAGTTTATCTAAGGAGATTTCAATGAAAAACATAAACGTAGGCCTAATCGGCGGCGGATTCATGGGCAAGGCCCACTCACTGGCTTATGCAGCAGTGCCAATGTTCTTCTGGCCATCAAAGGTCATGCCGGTCAAGCACACCCTCGCCGAGTTCACCGACGCGATGGCTGCCGATGCGGCCACCCGCTTTGGTTTTGAAAACTCCACCAGCGACTGGAAGAGCATCATTGATAACCCAGACATCGACTTGGTCGACATTGCCACCCCAAACAACTCACACGCAGAAATCGCAATCGCCGCTTTAGCAGCCGGCAAGCACGTCATCTGCGAAAAGCCGCTTGCCCGCACCGTCGAAGAAGCAGCCGCCATGTATGAAGCAGCTCGCAAGTCGAACTCGGTAAACATGGTTGCCTTCAACTATCGCCGCACTCCAGCTGTGGCCCTTGCTAAGAAGTACATCGAAGATGGCTCAATCGGCAAGATCATCAACTTCCGCGCCACCTATTTGCAAGACTGGTCGGCCGACCCAAACTCTCCGCTTTCATGGCGCTTCCAGAAGTCGGTTGCCGGTTCTGGCGCAGTGGGCGACATTCTGACCCACGTTCTAGACCTGGCTCGCTATTTGGTTGACGAGGTCACCGCGGTTTCAGCGATGACCAACCACATCATCACCGAGCGCCCACTTCAGCAGTCTGGTTCAGACTCGCTAGGCAACTCAAAGGGTGGTTCAGACGCGCCAAAGGGAGCGGTCGATGTTGAAGATGAGGTTCTCTCACTCATCAAGTTCGCTAATGGAGCGATCGGTTCTGTGGAGGCAACCCGCAACGCCTGGGGCCGCAATAACTTCATCACCCTTGAGATCCACGGCACCGAGGGCTCAATCGCATTCAACTATGAGAACCGCGACCAGCTCGAGGTCTGCTTCAAGTCTGACGAGGGCGACCGACGCGGTTTCCGCACTGTCTACACCGGGCCTAACCACCCCAACGGTGCCGCACTGTGGCCTATCC
This sequence comes from Actinomycetota bacterium, assembly GCA_009703445.1. Lineage (GTDB taxonomy): Bacteria > Actinomycetota > Actinomycetes > Actinomycetales > Microbacteriaceae > Rhodoluna. The sequence goes on from WLGA01000081.1 coordinate 4,613, forward strand.
CAGCACTGGGTATCGGCTATGGCGAGACCAAGATCATTGAAGCTCACGACCTATTCACCGCTATTGCCGGTGGCGAGCCAGTGCGCCCAGACTTCGGTGATGGCTACCAGGTTGCACTAATTGACGATGCAATTCTCCGTTCCGCAGAGTCTGGCCAGTGGGTCAAGGTTCCTCAGCTCGACCGTGCAACCGGCAAGGTATCGGCCTAATGACAATCGAACTTGCCAACGCCATTGAAATGCGAGGGATTGAAAAATCCTTCGGCTCTAACCCGGTTCTAAAGAACGTGGACTTCTCAGTGAAGGTTGGAGAAGTTCACGCACTTGCCGGTGAAAATGGTGCAGGCAAGTCAACCCTGATGAAAATTCTTCAGGGTGTCTATGGAAAGGATGCCGGTCAGATTCAGGTTGCCGGTAAAGATGTTGAAATCACCGACACGTTCGCTGCCCGCAAGGCTGGCGTTGGAATGGTGTTTCAAGAGTTCTCGCTCATCCCGACCCTCACCGTTGCGCAGAACATCTTCTTGACCAACGAACCGACCAAGTATGGATTGATCAGCGACTC
>WLGA01000082.1 GCA_009703445.1 Actinomycetota bacterium
GAAGCACATCACCAAGGTCTACATGCTTTCTGGTGGTCTAGCTGGTCTTGCCGGCGCCTACTCATACGTGCGCCTTGGCGCTGGTTCAAACACCTCTGGTATGGGCATGGAGCTTTATGCAATCGCCGCCGTGGTTATCGGTGGTGCATCACTTATGGGTGGTGTGGGTCGAATCGTTGGAATCGCACTTGGAACCCTGGTTCTATTCGTGGTTCAGTCGGGTCTATTGACCATGACCGTGGTTCAGGTAAGCCCTGACCTAAAGCAGGTAATCGTTGCAATCTTGATCGCGGCAGCTGTTGCGGTTCAGACTCTGCAGAACAAGAACGGACGCAAATAATGACCGGCGAAGTAATTTACGAAATCAAGAACGCCTCAAAGCGTTACGGCTCGGTTATCGCGCTTGATGGCGCAAGCCTCAAGATTCACGCTGGTGAAGTTGTTGGCCTCGTTGGCGACAACGGTGCCGGCAAGTCGACTCTGGTCAAGGTTCTTTCGGGAGCTCACCAACCAGATGGCGGCCAGATGTTCCTAGAGGGCAAGGAAGTCTCTTGGGAGTCACCACGTCAGGCGCTTGAAGCCGGCGTCGAGACCCTTTACCAGGACTCAGGTCTTGCACCTCACCTAACCGTTTCTCAGAACGTGTTCCTTGGTCGCGAAATCACCGTCAAGGGCATCCTTGGCAAGCTTGGTTTCTTGAGCAAGAAGAAGATGGAGCACGAGGCTCACCGCGACCTAGAGGCAGTCGGCATTGCTGTTCCAGCATCTAACCGCGCAGTCTCACAGCTTTCTGGTGGTCAGCGTCAGGCTGTAGCCATTGGTCGCGCAGTTGCTTGGGCCAAGAAGGTCATCATCCTGGATGAGCCGACCAACCACCTTGGTGCTCGTCAGGCTGGCGAAGTTCTGAACATCATCCGCAACGCAAAGGCAAAGGGTCTTGGAGTCATCTTCATCTCTCACACTCTTCCGCACGTGCTTGAGGTCACCGACCGCATCGTCGTTCTTCGATTGGGTCGCATCGTCAAGGATGCACCTACCTCGGAGTTCAACGGCGACACCCTGATTGGAACCATCACCGGAACCATTCAGACCATCAAGGTTGAAGGCGACTAATTGATTTAGCAGTAACTCCCCTTTCCGGATGAGAACCCGCAGCCCAAAAGCTGCGGGTTTTCTCATTACTCTTAAAACATGAAGAAACTCGACGACGTTCGCAAAGCCATTGCACTTCCGCTAATCGGCGAAGTCTGGGGTTGGTTGTTTTTCGTCTTGGCTATACTGGCTAACCAAATTCAGAACAACCTGAGTTATGGAACCCAATATCCGACCTATCAGGCCGCAGAAATTGTGCACGTTGGCACATACCTGTTCCTGATCGCTATCGCCGGGTTCTCGGTCTCGGCAATCTGGAGTCAGTCACTGGCCATCAAGGCCCGTACCACCCTCGGTGAAGAGCACTCGCTCGCCCGAGCCGCCCAGCGATTTGCAACCCTCGCGGTTGTGGTTGCCCTCGCTTTCGGTGCCCTTTTTGCAATCGGCAACTTCATGGGCGCCTTTGGTTACAGTTCGAGCAACGCTCAGAACGCGCTGGTGCGCATCCTGGATGTTTATCTGCCGATCTTGCTGGCCACCGCAATGGTCGTGTTTGTGATTCTGAAGGCCTTCGTGTTCCGTCAGGGTGAGCACCAGGATGGCGAGAAGGACAAGCGCGGGCTCACCGAGACGCAGAAGGCTCTGGGGCTTGGCTATGCGATGCCGATCATCGCGACTGCTGTGGCGATCATCTTCGGCCTAATCGTTTACGACGTGACTAAAACCACACTGCAGGTATGGGTGTGGGTGCTGATTCAGGTCATTGTGGTCGGGGGAGTGATTCAGGGAACTCGATTTGCTGCCAAGGCAAAGCAGGGTGTGGTTCGGCCATCGCGTGAGCGTCGCGTTCTTGCTGCCGGAGCCGCAGGGTTGAACTTCGTGCTCTCCATTGTTTTTGGTGCAGTGGTTTCGATCATGGCGTTCACCTTTGGTGGTGCCGCGGTAGACAAGTTGATGCGCTACCCGGAGTATGACAGCGAGGGCAAGCTCATCGGTTCAGACCAGGTGACTCTGGCGCCGATAAACATCACCTGGGCAGTCAATGAACTTCTGCCGGCACTTGTGCTTTTGGGTCTTGCTGTCGTAGGGATCTATTGGACAATCGTGTCTCGCAACACCGAAGCTATGCACGGCGCGAAGCCGGGGCATAACACAGAAACGAGCAACGCTTGAAATACTTCGCGAGTGGCCTACTTTTTGACAACGACGGAGTGCTCGTCGATTCACACGGTGCCGCGGTTGAGGCTTGGGGTCAATGGGCTAGGGAGTTCGCCCCGACCGTCAATTGGAACGACCCGGCAAATGCTGGCCAGCGTGCCGAGGATCTAGTTCGTCGCTGGATTGCCTCACCCGACTTGTTTGAGCAGGCTAACGACCGAATCAATGAGCTCGAGCAGGAGTCGGCACATGCAACAGTCGCGCTCGGCGGAGCCGTGGACCTTCTGCACTCGATTGTCGATGACATCTGGACGGTCTGCACCTCGGCAAACACCAACCTTGGCCGCGCACGATTGCAGGCCGCTGGGCTTCCGGTGCCAAAGCACTTGGTGACGGCAAACCACGTTGAGCGCGGCAAGCCGCACCCAGACCCATACTTGCTCGGTGCAGAGCGCTTGGGCTTCGACCCAGCCGATTGTGTGGTCTTCGAGGATGCCGTTGCCGGCGCACAAGCCGCTCTAGAAGCCGGCGTCGGTTTGGTGGTTGGCGTCTCTGAGTTGGCGTTGGCAACGGAGGCCGACATCGTGGTGCGCGACCTCACCGGAATAACTTTCGACGGCGAAGTATTGTTCATCCCAGACAAGAACCGACTCCGTTGAGTCGGGGTCGCGAATCTAGAGGAGGCCGAAATGGCTGAAGTAACTTATTACGGTGCCGACTGGTGCACCGACTGCCGCCGCTCAAAGGCTTTCATGCTCAAGCACGACGTCGAGTTCGTGGAGAACAACGTTGAAGAGAGCGCCGAGCTCGCCGCTGCCGCCGAGAAAATCGCCGGTCGCAAGAACATCCCGGTAATTCAGTTCAAGGATGGCGCGTTCCTCGTTGAGCCTTCGGATGTTGACTTGCAGGCAGCGCTCGCCGAACGCGGTCTAATCTAAAGCTTTCGGCTTTTATTCCGGAACTTCGAAATAGTTCTAGGCAATCTGCCAACCTTCAAGTAGGCTATGAACGTTACGAATTCGTAACAGTAGTCGTTTGCAGCAGATCATTTGAATCACGTGGCCACCAAAGTGTCACCTCTGAGATCTGCCAGTCTTTTCCTCTAAATGAGATTCCGCCGTATTGCGGATGTACTTCTTGTGTGTGGGTCTAGCGCTGTTCGACTAACCCATCGGTTCAGAACAGCTACTCCCTGTTAGAACCAACACAATTGAAGAGGAAACACAACTATGCCTGCATTTGGCAAAACTCCGTCGCGCGCGCCTAAGGGTGCCGCTGGCAACAACTTTAAGGCGAAGGAAGACGGCCGTGGCGGCCGCGCTCCTCACCGCGCACCAGTAGAAAACGGCCCAAAGCGTGCTCCACGCGAAAAGGGTGCGTTCTTCGAAGACCGCCCAAAGCGCACTTATGGTGACGCACCTCGCACCGATTCTCGTGGCAGCGACCGCCCTTCATACGGTGACCGCGACTCACGTCCTTCATACGGCAACCGCGATGGTGGCGCTCCTCGTGGAGATCGTCCGTCATACGGCGACCGCAACTCACGCCCTGCCTACGGCGATCGCCCAACTTATGGAAACCGCGATGGCGGAGCCCCTCGTGGCGACCGTCCTTCATACGGTGACCGCGACTCACGCCCTTCATACGGCAACCGGGATGGCGCAGCCCGCGGTGGCTCAGCTGGCCGCACCTCACCACGCGAGATGAACGGTGGCCGCCCAGACAACGGTCGCGACTGGACTCCTCGCAACGGCGAAGGCACCGGAGCACCTGCTCGCAAGCCTCGCTACAACTCGGATGACCGCGCAGCCCGCGACTCACGCCCTTCATACGGCGACCGACCAACTTACGGTGACCGCCCTTCATACGGCAACCGCGACAACGCAGGCCGTGACGACCGTGGACCACGCCGCGACTTCGGTGACCGCGATTCACGCCCTTCATACGGCAACCGCGATGGCGGCGCACCTCGTTCAGGCATGTCAAACCGCCCGTTCGAAGACCGCAACGAGTCACGCCGCGACTTCGCATCACGCGACGACCGTGGCCCAAAGCGTAACTTCGGTGACCGCGACTCACGCCCAGCACGTTCAGGTTCATGGTCTGAAGACCGCAACCCAAACCGTCCAGACCGCGCAGCCCGCGATGACTCACGCGAATCAACCTTCCGTGGCGCACGCGACTCGAACCCAAACAAGAAGGCTTTCTTCGAGGATGTTGTTCTTGAGCGTCTAGATGCAGTTGTTGCATCTGAGGCAATCACCTCAGACACCTTCGAAGACATGGGTCTTCACGCCAAGGTTCTTATTGCTCTAACCGGTATGGGTGCAGAGACTCCGTTCCCTATCCAGGCTTCGACCATCCCAGCAGCTATGTCTGGCCGCGATGTTCTTGGCCGTGGCAAGACCGGTTCAGGTAAGACCATCGCTTTCACCGTGCCACTAGTTCAGAAGCTAATTGCTGCTGGCTCAGTGCCACGCAAGCCAGGAAAGCCACGTGCGCTGATTCTTGCGCCAACTCGTGAGCTTGCTGACCAGATCGACCGCACCGTCAACGGCATTGCCAAGGCAGTCGGCTTCTACACCGCATGTATTTACGGTGGTGTTCCTCAGCGCAAGCAGGAGAACGCAATGAGCCGCGGCGTTGACATCGTGGTTGCGACCCCTGGTCGTCTAGAAGACCTAATGGCGCAGCGCATCATCGACCTGTCTGAAGTTGAGACCATGGTTGTTGACGAAGCTGACCACATGTGTGACCTTGGCTTCATCGAAGGCGTTCGCCGCATCATGCGTGCCGCCGGCGACAGCCAGAAGCTGCTTTTCTCAGCGACTCTTGACCGCGAGGTTGACGCGCTGGTGAAGGAATTCTTGCCGGACCCATACGTGTATGAGGTTCCGAACGA
>WLGA01000083.1 GCA_009703445.1 Actinomycetota bacterium
AGCCTTTAGAACATCCTCAAGGTTTCCAGGAACCTGTGGGATCAACTTTGCTTCCTCAGGAGGCAGCTCGTATAGGTCCTTGTCTACAGGCTCGTGTGGCTCGATGCGGTTCTTGATGCCATCGATACCGGCCATAAGCATTGCTGCGAAGGCTAGGTATGGGTTCGATGATGCGTCAGGAGCGCGGAACTCGATGCGCTTTGCCTTCGGGTTGGTACCGGTCATCGGGATGCGGATTGCAGCCGAACGGTTACCTGCCGAGTAAACAAGGTTTACTGGCGCTTCGAAGCCTGGAACTAGACGGTGGTAGCTGTTTACGGTCGGGTTGGTGAACGCAAGCAGCGATGGAGCGTGCTTGAGGATACCGCCGATGTACCAGCGAGCGATGTCTGAAAGACCGCCGTAACCTGACTCGTCGTAGAACAAAGGCTTGCCTTCCTTCCACAATGACATGTGAACGTGCATACCTGAACCGTTGTCGCCGAATAGTGGCTTAGGCATGAAGGTTGCAACCTTGCCCCACTGCTCAGCAACGTTCTTGACGATGTACTTGAACTTCAGGATGTCGTCTGCTGATGAAAGAAGGGTGTCGAAACGGTAGTTGATTTCACCCTGACCGGCGGTGCCAACTTCGTGGTGGCTACGCTCGACCTCTAGGCCAGCAGCGATTAGCTCAAGAACGATGTTGTCGCGCATGTCTGCGTGCTTGTCAACTGGGGTTACTGGGAAGTAGCCACCCTTGTATGGGGTCTTGTTTGCAAGGTTTCCACCCTGACCGTTGACGCGCTCGTCGCGACCTGAGTTCCAGGCTGCCTCATCTGAGTCGATGAAGTGCATTGAGCTGTTCTGCTTGTACTCGTAGCGAACGTCGTCAAAGATGAAGAACTCTGCCTCAGGCGCGAAGAAAGCGGTGTCGGCGATGCCGGTGCTTGCCAAGTATGCCTGTGCCTTGCGAGCGGTCTGACGTGGGTCGCGACCGTAGATCTCGCCGTTGCGTGGGTTGTAGATGTCGAAGATCATGATGAGGGTCTTCTCGGCGCGGAAGGCGTCAAGGTAAGCGGTGGTCACATCAGGGATGATCTGCATGTCTGATTCGTGGATTGACGCGAAACCGCGGATCGACGAACCATCGAATAGCTGACCATCGATGAAGAACTGCTCATCAATCATTGCGGCTGGAAGGTTGAAGTGCTGCTGAACACCAGGTAGGTCGGTGAAGCGAACGTCAAGGAACTTTACGTCGTTCTCCTTGATGTACGCGACGACCTCAGAGGCAGTCTTGAACATAGGGGGTTTCCCTTCAATTGGATTTTGGATGGGCTTCTTTAAACCATCCCTAATATTCTATCGAAACTACGGCTTCGGGCTGGTTCGAATCGTGTTTCGAGAATGTAAATCTTTCGCCTAGTCTGATTGCATGACGAATCCTCAGCAGTGGGCGGGCCAAAGGCTCGGACTACCCGAAGACGGCGCTGAAAGCCTCGCCAAGCTTGGCCGTCGTTCGATCGCCTTAGTCATTGATTGGTCACTCGCAATGCTTGTCTCTCAAGCGTTTGCTGGGGGAGATTCGACGGTAACCTTGCTCGTCTTCGCAGTAATGCAACTGCTGCTCGTTGCAACGCTGGGTTACAGTGTGGGTCACCGAGTGATGAGTCTTCAGGTGCGCCGTCTTGACGGCAAATACGTCGGGATCTGGCGTTCTCTGATTCGGGTGGGGCTCATCCTGTTGGTCATCCCTGCAACCATCTGGGATGGCGATAATCGAGGCTTGCAAGATAAGGCTGCAGGTACGGTACTGGTCCGCACCAAATAGAAAACCCACCCGCATTGCGAGTGGGAGTTTCTAAAAATGCAGCTTAGCGACGCTGAGGTCGCATCCGCTTCGGGTCGATTCCCTTAGGGATAGGCATTGAAGTTGCAATGGCAGACAATCGCTTGTCAATCGCGCTAACTTCTGTTCGATTGAGAACACGCTTCAACTTGAAAAGGGTCGGGGCTAACTTCATGAGGCGTGTGCCTTCTTCATCCTGGGTGACCCAAATGAACTTGACGTCGACACCAGGAACCGCGCGCTGAACCTTGCGGCGTTCATCCTCAAGCATGAGCTTCACACGCGAACGGACGCCTTCGCCGATCAGAACTACCCCTGATGGGCCGATTGCACGATAAACCGCGTCGTGGTTGCGGTTGACGGCTACTGGAACTTCGCTTCCGCGCCAGCCGCGCTTCAGGGCTGAACGCATGACCGCGCTCACCGCGCCAGGTTGACCCTCAATTTGTCCGTAAGCGACGGCTTCGGCCTTGCGAGACATGACAAGCAAGCCAGAAAGGAAACCAAGCAAGACGCCGGTGACGATCCAGAAAATGAAACCTGCTGTGGTGGCTGAACCAAGGGTTGCTCCCAAAACAACACCCGCCAAGGCGCCGATCGCAAGAGCGAGTAGAGCCCACCAAACGGCGGTCTTGTCGGCCGCCATGGTCATCTTGTAAATCTTTAGGAGTTGGGCAAAGCGCCCTGGTTCTTTGTTCTTCTTAGCCATGCGATAAGCCTAACTGTTCACTGCCTGGCTGAAGCCATCCTTGGCAGCCGCGTCAGCAAGATGCTGAAGGTGGGCCGGAATCTCGAGGCCCTTCTTTTGCATAGAGGTGGCCCAAAGTCGCCCAGCTCGGTAGGAGCTTCGAACTAGAGGTCCGCTGAGAACACCAAGGAAGCCCATGGCTTCGGCTTCTTCTTTCATCTCGACAAACTCTTCCGGCTTAACCCAGCGGGAGACAGGGTGGTGCTTTGGAGTTGGCCTTAGGTATTGCGTGATCGTGAGGATGTCGGTTCCTGCATCGAACAGGTCCTGCATCGCTTGCGAAATTTCTTCACGCGTTTCACCCATACCGAGAATCAAATTCGACTTGGTCACTAGGCCGTAGTTACGAGCCTGAGTGATGACGTCCATGGAACGCTCGTACGTGAATGCTGGTCGTATCTGCTTGAAGATGCGCGGAACGGTTTCCACGTTATGCGCGAACACCTCAGGCGCCGCTTCAAAGACCTTGAGCAGAAGATCTGGGTTACCCGAGAAATCAGGAACAAGAATCTCAACTCCGGTACCCGGTGACTGCTTGTGAATTTGTCGAATTGTTTCGGCGTAGAGCCATGCGCCCTCGTCCGGCAGATCATCGCGTGCGACACCGGTAACCGTGGCGTAGCGCAGCTCCATTTTCTTAACCGAGTCACCCACTCTGCGCGGTTCGTCTGGATCAAAGTTGTCTGGCTTACCGGTGTCGATTTGGCAGAAATCGCATCGGCGGGTGCACTGTGAACCACCGATGAGGAACGTAGCCTCTCGATCCTCCCAGCATTCAAAGATGTTAGGGCAACCAGCCTCTTGGCAAACGGTATGCAGGTTTTCGCCCTTAACCAGCGCTTGAAGCGCTTGGTATTCAGGGCCCATTTTTGCCGTGGTCTTGATCCAACTCGGCTTCTTCTCGATTGGCACAGCGCTGTTGCGAGCCTCAATGCGAAGCATTTTGCGTTCAGGCTTTTGCTCGTTCACGGTCATAGTGTGACTTTGCCAATCTCTTTTAGGTGTCGTTGAACAACTTCAGCGGCCATCGCAGGTGTTATTTCACGGCCAAGGAGTTGTGAAAGCGTGCTTACTGTCGCATCACGAATTCCGCAGGCAATAATCGTTTCATATGGTTCCAACGAGTTGTTGCAGTTGAGTGCAAATCCGTGCATCGTGGTGTGCTCTGCAACACGAATTCCAATTGCCGCCACTTTTACGTGCGTGCCTTCTAGCGGCGCCCACACTCCGCTGCGTCCATCCACGCGCTCGGTATAGAGGCCAAACTCCGCGATTGAATCAATGAGAACCTGTTCAAGCCAGCGAACATAACCGACCACATCAATTGGGCGAGGCAGCGCCATGATCGGATAACCGATTAGCTGACCTGGACCGTGCCAGGTGATCTTCCCACCTCGGTCGACGTCTATAACAGGAGTGCCATCCTGCGGCCGCTCACTGTCCTCGGTGCGTTTTCCAGCCGTGTAGACCGGCGTGTGTTCGAGAAGGATGACCGTGTCCGGTCTTTCGCCCGCGACAACCTCGCTGTGAATCTTTCGCTGGAGTTCCCAGCCAGCTTCGTAGTCAACGAAATCAGGCGCTAGACCGGCGTTGAGGAATTCTGGCATTCTGCAATTCTAAGTTGTTCCGTGCGCCCGAGTGGCGGCCCAGTTATCAACACTTTTGTCGTCGTAGGTATTTCCGACCAACCTAAAAGGGCAACATCTCAGTTATGAGACAAGCCAAGTTCCTGCCGGAAGTTACTCGCAATCGGGTCCTTTCGAACTGGGTGCTTGCTAGTTTCGGAACAAAGCTCTCGGAGTCAGATACAAAGAGGTCGCTGCACATTCGACTAAAGGCGATCAGACTTCCGATTATCTGTCTGATTCTGGTGCTGTCCGTGTCCGTCGGCTACTTTGTTCTTCCTAAGCGAAGTCCGAGTTTTGAAAGTGTCATCAGTCAGCCCCCAGTTACCGCGGCGTCGACTAGTGACTCAGTTGACAAGCCTTTGACGACCGATTGCAGTGCCGATGACTTGCAAGCGAACCTGGCTGACTATGCGCCAACTCGTGACGGTATCAAGGCAATTTCCGGCTATAAAGCGCTGCCAGGTCAAGACCTCGGCGGTGCGCTGGTTATTGATTTTGTCTGTGAAGATTCCAAGACCAACGATAAGTTCCGATCTATGTGGCTTCTTGCCAATAAGAAGTGGAGCTTAAAAGAAATCTCCCGACCACCTTCTAGGCAGCCGGGAGATTTCTAGGTTTGAACTTAGAGACCTAGAACTGAGTCAAAGTTTGCCTCTTCGAGGCGAGCCTTGACGTCAACCAGGAATCGGCTTGCGTCTGCACCATCGACCAAACGGTGGTCATACGACAGGGCTAGGTAAACCATGCTGCGGATTGAGATTGCATCCTGGCCATTGGCATCGGTGACTACGGCTGCACGCTTGGTGACCACACCGGTGCCAAGGATCGCAACCTGAGGCAAGAATACGACTGGAGTGTCGAAGAGTGCGCCGCGTGAGCCAGTGTTGGTCAGCGTAAAGGTTCCGCCACCCAACTCGTCTGGCTTTAGCTGGTTTGCACGG
>WLGA01000084.1 GCA_009703445.1 Actinomycetota bacterium
AACCACTCAATCTTCTGGAACAACCTTGCTCCGGCCAACAGCGACCGCCCTTCAGGCGAACTGGCCGCGGCAATCAACGAGTTCTTTGGCTCATTCGAAGCCTTCCAGGCACACTTCAACGCCAGCGCAATGGGCATTCAGGGTTCTGGTTGGAGCTTCTTGGCTTGGGATTCACTGGGCAAGCGCTTGATCATCGAGCAGCTGTACGACCAGCAGGGCAACATCGTTGCTGGCAGCGTTCCGTTGCTAATGCTCGACATGTGGGAGCACGCTTTCTACCTTGACTACGTCAACGTAAAGGGTGACTACGTCAAGGCATTCTGGAACATCATCAACTGGGCAGATGTTGAGGCGCGTTTCGCTGCGGCACGCGCGTAATCTCTTCCATTCCTGCTAGTCTGGGACTAGTTTTTCCACCCAACGGCGCGTGGTGAATCACCAAAATAATCAAACCAAAATCACGCGCCTTTTTTGGGGCGCCCAAACCATTTGGAGAACTAAGTGGCTATTCGTGTTGGCATTAACGGTTTCGGCCGTATTGGACGTAACTATCTTCGCGCCGCTCTTGCAAAGGGCACCGAACTAGAGATCGTTGCAGTAAACGACCTAAGTGACCCAAAGTCACTTGCACACCTTCTAAAGTACGACTCAGTAACCGGTCGTCTTCCACAGGAAGTCTCAGTTGACGGCCAGAACATCATCGTTGGTGGCAACATCATCAAGGTTCTAGCAGAGCGCAACCCAGCAGACCTTCCTTGGGGCGAGCTAGGCGTTGACATCGTTATCGAGTCAACCGGTCGCTTCACCGATGCTGAGGCTGCAAAGGCTCACATCACCGCTGGCGCAAAGAAGGTTCTGATCTCAGCACCTGCAACCGGCGACGCTGCAACCTTCGTTATCGGTGTCAACGAGCACCTATACGACCCTGCAAACCACCACATCATATCGAACGCGTCTTGCACCACCAACTGCCTTGCTCCATTCGCAAAGGTATTCAACGACAACTTCGGTATCGAGAACGGTCTGATGACCACTGTTCACGCGTACACCGCTGACCAGAACCTCCAGGATGGCCCTCACGGCGACCTACGTCGCGCACGTGCAGCCGGCATCAACATCGTTCCTTCGTCAACCGGTGCAGCCAAGGCGATTGGCCTAGTTCTTCCAGAGCTAAAGGGCAAGCTAGACGGTTACGCACTTCGCGTTCCAGTTCCAACCGGCTCAATCACCGACCTCACCCTAGTTTCAAAGACCGACGTCACCGTCGAGCAGATCCAGGCTGCCTACAAGGCTGCTGCGGCTTCTGGCCCGATGAAGGGCATCTTGAAGTACACCGAGGACGAGATCGTTTCAAGCGACATCGTCACCGACCCGCACTCATCAATCGTTGACGCTGGTCTAATCAAGGTCATCGGTCGCACAGTCAAGATCAGCTCTTGGTACGACAACGAGTGGGGCTACTCAAACCGCCTAGTTGAACTAACCGAACTAGTAGCGAGCAAGCTCTAAAAAGCAACTGAACCGAGTCATTCGGTTCGTGAAAGATTCAAATGCGTAAACTCTCAGATCTACCAAACCTTGACGGCAAGCGAGTTGTTATTCGCTGCGACCTAAACGTTCCGCTAGACGGAACCCGCATCACCGATGACGGTCGCATCGTTGCCTCAGTTCCAACCATCAAGTACTTGGTAGATCAGGGCGCCAAGGTGGTCGTTATTTCACACCTTGGTCGCCCAGAGGGTGCGCCTGAAGCAAAGTACTCGCTAGAGCCAGCTGCAAAGCGACTCGGCGAGCTTCTCGGTCAGCCTGTGTTCTTCGCTTCCGACACCGTCGGCAGCGAGGCACGGGGTGCCGTGAGGGCATTGGCTCGCGGTGGGGTAGTAGTTCTAGAGAACCTACGTTTCAACCCGGGCGAAACCAGCAAGGATGCGGCTGAGCGCGAAGCGTTCGCAGCAAAGCTTGCCGAGTTCGGAGATTTCTTCATCAGCGATGGCTTCGGTGTTGTTCACCGCAAGCAGGCATCTGTTTATGAACTCGCCAAGGCGCTACCAAGCGCAGTTGGCCTACTTATCGAGAAGGAACTTGACGTTCTAACTCGCCTAACCAGCACCCCGGAGCGCCCATACGCGGTTGTTCTTGGTGGTTCAAAGGTTAGCGACAAGCTCGGTGTAATCGATCACCTGCTACCTACCGTGAACAAGCTACTCGTCGGAGGCGGAATGGTCTTCACCTTCCTAGCAGCTCAGGGGCACAAGGTCGGTTCGAGCCTGCTAGAGGTAGACCAGATCGACACCTGCAAGGAATACCTGAAGCGCGCTGCCGAACTAGGCATCGAAGTTATTCTGCCTACTGACATCGTGGTTGCTTCAAAGTTCGGCGCCGACGCCGAGGTAGCTATCACAGATGCAGACGCAATCGAATCAAGCCCATTCGGCGAAAAGGGCCTCGGTCTAGACATCGGCCCTGAGTCGGCTGCGCGTTTCGCCGCAGAAATCGCATCATCCAAGACCGTCTTCTGGAACGGCCCAATGGGCGTGTTTGAGATCGACAAGTTTGCTAACGGAACCCGCGCAGTTGCCAAGGCACTGACCGAGGTTCAGGGCCTCAGCGTGGTCGGCGGTGGCGACTCAGCCGCGGCCGTTCGCATCCTTGGCTTCGCAGATGACCAGTTCGGTCACATTTCTACCGGTGGTGGCGCTAGCCTCGAGTTCCTCGAGGGCAAGAAGCTCCCTGGCATCGAAGTTCTAAACGACTAATAGGAGTCCCAATAATGGCTAACCGCGTTCCGCTAATCGCAGGCAACTGGAAGATGAACCTCGACCACCAGCAGGCAATCGCCTTGGTGCAGAAGCTTTCATGGACCTTGAACGATGCCGACCACGACTACAAGACCACCGAGGTCGTAGTGTTCCCACCGTTCACCGACATCCGCTCGGTTCAGACCCTCATGGATGCAGACAAGCTCGAGCTTGGTCTTGGTGCACAGGACCTTTCGAAGTTCGATTCAGGTGCTTACACCGGTGAAGTTTCGGGTGCATTCTTGAGCAAGCTTGACGTCAAGTATGTTTTGGTTGGCCACTCAGAGCGTCGCCAGTACCACTCGGAGGGCGATGACGTCATCCAGGCAAAGACCGCAGCTGCTTTCCGCCACGGTCTAATCCCAGTGATCTGCGTCGGTGAAACTCTTGAAGAGCTTGAGACCGAAGGTCAGAGTGCCGTTCCGGTTCGCCAGACCTTGGCGGCTCTTGCCGGTCACGACAAGCTTGGCGAATTCGTCATTGCTTACGAGCCAGTATGGGCAATCGGCACCGGCAAGGTTGCTACCGCAGAAGAGGCTGCTGCAGTTTGTGGCAAGATTCGCGAGGCACTTGCTGCCGAGTTCGGCGAAGAGCTTGCCCAGGCCACTCGCATTCTTTACGGTGGTTCGGTGAAGGCAAACAACGTTGCCGGCTTCCTACGCAGCACCGAAGTCGACGGCGTGCTTGTCGGCGGCGCTAGCCTCGATGCCGAAGAGTTCAGCGGTATTGCTCGTTTCTTGAAGCACATCGCTCTATAATTTCCTAAGACCGCATCAAATAAAGGACTTCGCCCTAATGGCCGCACTTCAGATCGCACTTCAGGTGCTTCTAGCAATCACCTCACTGCTTCTAACCTTGCTCATTCTTTTGCACAAGGCACGCGGTGGCGGTCTTTCTGACATGTTCGGTGGCGGCGTCACCTCAGCTCTTGGCAGCTCAGGCGTTGCAGAGCGCAACCTAAACCGCATCACCGTCATCCTTGGTGTGGTTTGGATTGTCGTAATCATCACCCTGGGTCTCTTCACCCGTTTCGGTCTAGTCGCCTAAATAGGACACAAGAATGAGCAACGGCGGGTCAGCAATTCGAGGATCTCGCGTTGGCGCTGGTCCGATGGGTGAGGCTGACCGCGGCTTTCAAGCCGAACGCGTTGAACGAAACTATTACTGCTCAAACGGGCACGCAACCAATCGCGCTTTTGCTGCGAATGTCGATGCGGTGGAGATCCCGGAGCAACTTGATTGCCCTAACTGCGGTCTGCCAGCCGGCCAGGATAAAGACAACCCGCCAATCATCGCCAAGCACGAGCCTTATAAGACTCACCTTGCCTATGTAAAAGAGCGTCGCACCGATGACGAGGCAAAAGAACTTTTAGAAGAAGCCGTCTCTGCAGTTCGCGAGCGACGCATCCGCCTAGCCGAAGCTGCGGCTAGCGACTAACAACCCCAGGTTGTAGTGCCCGCCGTTTGGTCAACGAACCAAACGGTTTTTATTTTGCCGTGAACTCGGCCCACCGGCAAAGAAGTTGGGTCATCTCCAAAAGCAACATTCACCGCGTCAGCCTTGTCTGCTCCGGCGACTGTGAACCAAATCTCGTCAGCTGCGTTCATCGCCTCGTAGGTGAAGCTCAGACGCTGCGGTGGAGGCTTAGGGGAATCGTGCTCGGCGATGATCTGAACGCCGGGTGCCGGTGTTGGCTTGCCAGGGAACAAGCTGTTGATGTGCCCATCCGGGCCCATTCCTAGAAACACGAGATCAAAGTGCGGGCGAACATCTTCGACGTAGGCGGCAAACTGAGCGGCAGCCTCATCCAAGGTCAGCCCGTTATCGGCACTCGGAAACTGGTGCAGCTTTGCAGAATCGATCTGGATTTTGGAGAACAAAGCGTTGTGTGCCTGCACAGAGTTGCGGTCAGCGCTGTCTGACGCGACGAAGCGCTCGTCACCCCACCAGAAATTGATACGGTTGAAGTCAAAGGATGCGGCACGTTCATTCAGAGCGATCTCGGCGAGAGTTGCGATACCCACGGTTCCACCGGTGATAGCAACATGTGCTTCAGGCTTGGCAGCCAAAACCTCATCCATCTTCACGAAGAAGGCTTCGGCGGCATTGCGCGCCACCGATTGCCCATCCTTGAAGCGGTTGACCAAAACTGACATTATTTGCCGAAACCCTGGGTGATTACCTTGCCGAACAAGTCATCAGGGTCGAGGCGACGCAAGTCTTCGCTCAAGCAGTCGCGCAGGCTGCGACGAGGCAAGCTGATTTCGCGAGTCGGCTGAGTTGGCTGAATC
>WLGA01000085.1 GCA_009703445.1 Actinomycetota bacterium
CAAGGCCCTGAGAACCCTGCCGGAGGGTCATCCTTGGCCGTCTTTCAGGATGGCCTTCCTGTAGTCAACGTTTGGCAGGGCGAAGCAAACCCTGGGCAAGCATGGTCGGAAGACACCATCTCGACTGTTTTCTCATGCACCAAGGGAATCATTAGCATTCTCGCCGCCAGACTGGTCGAGCAGGGGCATCTAGACCTTGAAGCACCGGTTTCGCTCTATTGGCCAGAATTTGCCGCTGCCGGCAAGCAGGACATCAAAGTGAGAACGCTTCTGCAACACCGCGCTGGGTTGAGCGCACCACGTCACGACATCAGCCGAGCCGAGCTCCTCGATGGTCACAGCGTTGCCGATGCCCTCGCCGCACAGGAACCGCTTTGGGAACCAGATTCAACCTATGGCTACCACGCCCTAACCTTCGGCCACCTGGTTAGCAAACTGATCCACTGTGCTTCTGGGCTGACCGCGAATGACTACTTACAGAAGCACGTCACCGGGCCACTGGGTGCTGACATGTGGATCGGGTTGCCTAGCGAACAGCATTCGAGAGTCGCTCGACTAATCGGTGATGGAAACTTCAAGTCGATGAACCCAGAATCTGGCAGCGACCAGTATTGGGTTGAGAAAGCGATGACCTTTGGCGGTGTTTTGCCGGTCGACCCGACCGAAGAAGGTGGGTTCAATGGCTCCGACATCTTGTCTATTGAGTTAGCTGGTGCAGGTGGCGTAACCAATGCCTTTGGTCTGGCAAAAATTTATTCGGCAGCGGTTACCAAGACCGATGGAATCCGGCTGGTTAGCGACCAGACAATCGAAGAAGCAATCCAGCCGGCATCTTTTGGCATGAACGTCTGGCATGAACCAGCACCGCACCCAGTATGGGGAAACGGATTCATGCTGCCATTGCCACCGCACTTCGAAGTGCCGGGCGGTCAGGGCTTTGGTCACAACGGCCTAGGTGGGCAAGCGGGCTGGGCGAGTTTGACCGACCGAATCGGCTTCGGTTACACAACCTCATACTTGCGAAACAGCCCCGAGACTCAGACTCACCAACAAGATTTGGTCCGAAAACTGAACGACATCCTGCAAGCCGACTAGGCCGTGCAGATCAAGCAACACAATCCAAAGGGGAACCAAATGAAGGTCAACGGAAAAGTAATCGTAGTAACCGGGGCGGGCAGTGGCATGGGGCGAGAGTTGACTCTCGAGCTGGTCAAGCGTGGTGCCCTAGTTGCAGCCGTAGACATGCGTGGCGAAACGCTTGACGAGACCAAAAAGCTCGCAGTGGCAGCCGGCGGCAGGGTCGAAACTTTCATCCTTGATGTCAGTGATGATGCCAAGGTAATCGCACTCCCAGCCCAGGTCGAGGCGAAGCTCGGTGCGGCAGATGCGCTCATCAACAACGCTGGAATCATCCAACCGTTCGTCATGATCAAAGACCTCACGGTTGAAGCTGCGGCCAAAGTCATGAATGTGAACTTCCACGGTCCGCTTATGCTCACCAAGTCATTCCTACCTGGTTTGCTTTCTCGCCCTGAAGCACACATCCTCAACGTCTCATCAATGGGCGCTTATGCTCCGGTCCCTGGGCAGAGCGTCTACGGAGCATCAAAGGCGGCCATCAAGCTGTTCACCGAGGGACTTCGTTCGGAACTCCTGACCACCAAGGTGGGTGTCACCATCGTTTTCCCTGGGGCCATCGCTACCAACATCGCGGCAAATTCGGGCATGGATGTACCTGCCGGCGCCTCCGAAGATGCTCCTAAGTTCAAAATGACCGAGGCTCCGGTGGCAGCCAAGCTGATGGTCGACGCAATCGAAAGCAACAAGCCGCGCCTATGCATCGGCCAAGACGCCAAGATGATGGACATCATGAGCCGCATCAACCCGGTATGGGCAGCTGGTGTTATCTATAAGCAAATGAAGTCTCTGCTCGGTTAGTCTCGTAAACTTGAGGGTATGACTAAAGTTCTTGCATCCCTTCCTGTTGGCGAAAAAGTAGGCATTGCCTTTTCTGGTGGCCTCGACACATCTGTAGCCGTTGCCTGGATGCGAGAAAAGGGCGCAGTCCCATTCGCTTACACCGCGAACCTAGGTCAGTATGACGAGGATGACATCGACTCAATTCCGTCACGTGCCAAGCTTTACGGCGCCGAGGAAGGCCGTCTCGTTGACTGCCGCAACTCACTGGCTGAGGAAGGCCTTGCAGCCATCGCCTGTGGCGCTTTCCACATCCGCACCGGCGGCAAGGTTTACTTCAACACCACACCCCTTGGCCGCGTAGTTACCGGCACCATGCTGGTTCGCGCGATGCACCAGGATGGCGTTGAAATCTGGGGAGACGGTTCAACTTACAAGGGCAACGACATCGAGCGTTTCTATCGCTACGGTCTGCTAGCCAACCCGAACCTACGCATCTACAAGCCTTGGCTAGACCAGGATTTCGTAACCGAACTTGGCGGTCGCCACGAAATGAGCGAGTGGTTGCTTGAGCGCGACCTTCCTTACCGTGCATCTGTCGAAAAGGCATACTCAACCGACGCAAACATGCTCGGTGCAACCCACGAGGCGAAGACACTCGAAGAGCTCAACACCTCATACGAGATTGTTGAACCAATCATGGGTGTGAAGTTCTGGGACCCATCGGTGGAAATCGCGACCGAAGACGTCAAGATCACCTTCCGCCAGGGCCGCCCGGTCGCAATCAACGGCGAAAGCCTCGAGAACGCAGTCGACCTGATCATGAAGGCTAACGAGATCGGTGGTCGTCACGGCCTCGGCATGAGCGACCAGATTGAAAACCGCATCATCGAAGCGAAGAGCCGCGGCATCTACGAGGCTCCGGGAATGGCTCTGCTGCACATTGCATACGAGCGTTTGATTTCTGCAGTACACAACGAAGACACCGTTGCCGCTTATCACGCAGAAGGTCGCCGCATGGGCCGCCTATTGTATGAAGGTCGTTGGCTAGACCCGCAGACTTTGATGGTTCGCGAATCGCTAACCAAGTGGGTCGCTTCAGCGATCAACGGTTCGGTGACTCTGCGCTTGCGCCGCGGTGACGACTACACCATCGTGAACACCGAGGGTGAAAACTTCAGCTACCACCCTGAGAAGCTATCGATGGAACGCACCGAGGATGCCGCATTCGGCCCTGGCGACCGCATCGGCCAGCTAACCATGAGAAACCTAGACATTGCCGACACTCGCCAGAAGCTCGATATGTACCGCAAGCAGGGTCAAATCGAGGGCGGCCAGTTCGAACTAGCGTAAAAACCCACCAGCACTAAGGAAAGCGAACACAAGATGTATGCAGCAGCGACCAGCTCAGCCGGCCACGTAGCACTTCCGGTAACTTTCGAAATCGTTTCAATGGTTGTTTTGACCTTGATTCTGATTGCTGACGTTCTTTTGATCTTCAAGCGCCCTCACATCCCAAGCGCGAAGGAATCGACCGCCTGGGTGGTCTTCTACGCTTTGCTTGCAATTGCCTTCGGCGCCATCATCGGTTGGCTGGGCAATGGTGAAGCGGCTAGCCAGTTCTATGCGGGCTGGTTGACCGAATACAGCCTCAGCATCGACAACCTGTTTGTGTTTGTCATCATCATGAGCAGATTCTCTGTGCCACGAAAGTATCAGCAAGAAGTCTTGATGGTCGGCGTAATCATGGCCCTAGTACTTCGAGGCATCTTCATCCTTGCCGGAGCTGCGCTCATCGAGTCATTCAGCGCAATCTTCTACCTATTTGGTGCGTTCTTGATTTACACCGCTTACCACCAGGCGTTCCGCTCAGAGAGCGACGATGAAGAAACGGAAAGCAAGCTGATCGTCTGGCTACGCAAGCGAGTGCACGTTTCTGACAACTTCGATGGCGCGAAGGTGCGCACCGTGGTCAATGGCAAGAAGGTGTTCACCCCGATGCTGGTTGTTTTTGCTGCAATCGCGATGACCGACGTCATGTTTGCATTTGACTCGATTCCGGCGATTTTCGGAATCACCACCGACCCATTCATTGTCTTTGCAGCGAACGTATTTGCCCTGATGGGTCTGCGTCAGCTTTACTTCCTACTCGGTGGCCTGCTCGACAAGCTCGAATACCTCAAGTATGGAATTGCATTCATCCTGGGCTTCATTGGTGTCAAGCTAGTTGCCCACGCGATGCATGTCAACGAGTTGCCATTCATCAACGGCGGCAAGGCAATTGAATGGGCTCCAGAAATTTCGACCAACACCTCACTTGCAGTCATTGTTTCGTCCATCGCGGTTGCTGCAATTGCTAGCGCGGTAAAGATCAAACTCTCGGCAAAGTCACAGGATAAGTAGTTCGCGCAGGAATCTCTGAGCGGTTTGCTGGGTTAGCCTAGGTAAGACCGTTCTCAAAGGGGATTTCCGTGCACCGTCTCGCCAAACTCAGCCTCGCCAACCGTTCAGTTGTCGCGCTGATCACCATAATCATCGCCATTTTTGGTTTGATCTCGGTGGGAGGTCTAAAGCAGGAGCTAATTCCGAGCTTTGAAACCCCACAGGCGGCTATTGTCACCACTTATCCCGGTGCTTCACCAGAGGTAATCGACAAGCAGGTGAGCCAGCCAATCGAGGCTGCAGTTCGCGCTCTCGATGGTCTGGTGACCTCTTCTTCTACCTCGCAGAGCAATGTCTCGATCGTGCGAGTCGAGTTCGATTACGGAACCAGCACTTCAAAGGTTAAAGAGAACCTAAATGCAGCACTGGCCAGCCTGACACTGCCAAGCGAGGCGACGGCCAAGGTACTATCTGGCAGCTTTGACTCGGTTCCGGTTATCGCCCTTGGCGTCTCAGCCAATAGCGGCAACAACGAGGCAATCGGCAAGGTCCTCGAAGACACAGCCGCTCCCCTGCTGGCCTCAGTTCCAGGTGTTCGTGACGTAAGCGTTTCTGGCGTCGTGGAAAAGCGCATCAACCTGACTCTCAAGCAGTCGGTTCTAACCGCCAACGGTCTAACCTCACAATCAATCACAAGTGCTCTTCAG
>WLGA01000086.1 GCA_009703445.1 Actinomycetota bacterium
CAACCGTTCGTTTGGTTGGCTCAAGCCAGGCAAACATGTTCGCATCGATCTCTTCGGGCATCAACGCGTTGTTTGGCCCACTTCACGGTGGCGCAAACGAGGCAGTTCTAGAGATGCTCACCGAGATTCAGAACTCTGGCGAATCAGTTCAGCACTTCGTAAACCGAGTCAAGAACAAGGAAGACGGAATCCGTCTGATGGGCTTTGGTCACCGCGTTTACAAGAACCTCGACCCGCGTGCCCGCATCGTCAAGGCGACCGCAGACAAGGTTCTCGCCGAACTTGGCGTCAAGGACCCACTACTTGACATTGCCAAGGAGCTCGAGGCAGCTGCGCTGTCAGACAGCTACTTCATCGAGCGCAAGCTTTACCCAAACGTAGACTTCTACACCGGAGTGATCTACAAGGCGCTTGGCTTCCCACCGCGTATGTTCACGGCACTGTTCGCTCTTGGTCGTCTTCCAGGATGGATCGCACACTGGCGCGAAATGAACATGGATGCAGCCACCAAGATTGGCCGCCCACAGCAGATTTACATCGGCGAAGAAGAGCGCTCACTAAAAGGCTTCTTCAACTAAAGCCAAAAGAAAACCCCGACCAGTACGGTCGGGGTTTTTGCTTAAACTCTCGGCGCTAAATCTTGTTTAGCCAGTAAACAGTCGTATCTCCGAAGTTCTTTTCTTCGTCGAGCTCTAGACCCTCAGGAAGTTCAACGGCGCCGCTTCGGCTAGAACGTTCCAGCATCACGATGGCGTCTTTTGCAAGACGTGGCATCAAAGCCTTGAGGTTGGTCTCGACTTCTTCGTTGCTGATGTCGTAGGGCGGGTCGATGAAAACCAAGTCGTAAACCAATGAGTCGGTGCTTAGGAATGACGTAACCGCCTTCTGAGCGACCTTGGTCACCTGGTCATAGAAACCTTCGCTGGCCATTGCCTTCTGAATCATGTTGGCGTTGTTCACGCAAACCGCAGCGGCCTGCCCGTCACGCTCGACCATCATTGCGTAAATCGCGCCGCGGCTGACCGCTTCTAGAGCTAGGGCGCCGGTACCGGCATACAAGTCGAGAACCCGCTTATTGTCGATCCAGTCGCGCGCCTGCAGACGGTTGAAGATGGATTCGCGAATGCGGTCGCTGGTTGGGCGGGTGGCTTTGGCTGGGCTGGCTAGCTTGCGAGAGCCGGCAACGCCGCTAATGATTCTTGTCATAACCGGTCAAGCCTACCGCGAGGCCGTGAGGCGACCAGCGAAGATAGTTGAATGCTGCTTCCGATCGAACCTCTTGACCGCGTGCTGGGTGACCGCACCGCGAAGTCGTTCGCCAAGCACCTTGGGTTGCGAACGGTTGCCGATTTGTTGCAGCACTTTCCTCGTCGTTACGCGACAAGAGGCGCACTGACGCCGATTTCCGAACTGCCAATCGGTGAGCCAGCCACAGTAGTTGCCGACATCCTCGAGGTGCGAGAACGTCGGATGAAGGGCCGAAACGGCAGCATCCTTGAGGTGCGCATCACGGATGGCCACGGGTCGATGTCGCTTTCGTTCTTCAATCAGGCTTGGCGCGCTAAAGATCTCCGAGCCGGTATGCGCGGCATGTTCGCCGGCAAAATCGGCAGCTACAACGGCAAGCTTCAACTCTCACACCCCGAGTATGAGCTGTTCCCGGAAGAGATTTCCGATGCCGAGGCAAAACGCTGGGCCGAACTGCCAATCCCCATTTATCCGGCGGCTTCTGCAGTTACCACGTGGGCAATTCAACGAGCCATGGCTGTTGTGCTCGACACTCTAGCCCCAATCCAGGATGAGTTGCCGCCCGAGGTTGTCGAGGCAAATAACCTAATTCCTTTGCACCAGGCGATAAACCAGGTTCATCGCCCAGAAGTGCAAACCGAGTGGCAACAAGCACGAGACACTTTGAAGTATCACGAGGCGTTTTTACTCCAGGCGACACTATTGAAGCGCCGATTCGAGAACCTTTCAACACCGGCCACATCTCGCATTCCTGGCGCGAACGGCATGAGTGAGAAATTTGATGCTGCGCTTCCGTTTACCTTGACCAATGGTCAGATTGAAGTGGGTAACCAGATTGCCGCCGACTTGGCCGCTACGCATCCAATGAATCGTTTGCTTCAGGGCGAGGTCGGTTCTGGCAAGACCCTGGTGGCTCTTCGGGCGATGCTCGCGGTTGCTGACTCGGGCGGTCAGTCCGCATTGCTCGCGCCTACCGAGGTGTTGGCGGCACAGCATTTCAAGTCGATTCAAAAGTCGTTGGGCGAGGACATCGCAAAGGAAGTGGGGCTGACTCTGCTCACCGGCCAAATGCCTACCGCCGAGCGCAAACGCGCACTGCTTCAAATGGTAAGCGGCAAGGCCCGAATCGTGGTCGGCACGCACGCGTTGATTTCTGGCAACGTCGAGTTCCTCGACCTTGGGTTCATCGTGATTGATGAACAGCACCGATTTGGTGTCGACCAGCGCGAAGCGTTGCGAAACAAGGGAAAGCTTCCTCCGCACGTGTTGACTATGACGGCGACTCCGATTCCCCGAACTCTTGCAGTCACCGTGTTCGGCGACCTAGACGTTTCGACTCTCACCGAGCTTCCAGCTGGCCGTCAGGGCATCACAACTCATGTGGTTCAACTCTCTCAGCCGACTTTGGTAGCCCGCACCTGGACCCGCATCGCCGAAGAAGTGGCAGCGGGGCGCCAGGCCTTCGTGGTCTGCCCTCGAATCGACGAGGATGACCCAGGGGAGGAACTCATCGAATCAGGCGGGCTCGCCGAAGAAGAACTTGTTTTCTCCGATGGCACCGACGAGATGGCCGAGTTGATGGCTAAAAAACCGCGTCAACCCCTGGCTTCGGCAATTGGCATGACCGATTCGCTTAGAGGCATCCCAGCCCTTGCCGGGCTAAAAATCGAAACCCTTCATGGCCGTATGAGCGCAGACGAAAAGGCCGATGTCATGGGTCGCTTCTCAGCTCTCGAGATTGACATACTCGTCTCAACCACGGTGATTGAGGTCGGCGTGGATGTTCCGAATGCCACCGTGATGGTAATCCTTGACGCGGATCGTTTTGGGGTTAGCCAACTGCACCAGTTGCGCGGTCGCGTGGGCCGTGGTGGCAATGCCGGACTTTGCCTATTGCTCACTTCGGCCGAGGAAGGCTCACTGGCGATCGAGCGAGTTAGGGCAGTGGCGGCGACTCTCGATGGGTTTGAACTAAGTGAGATTGACCTCGAGCTGCGCCGTGAAGGTGACGTGCTGGGCGCGACCCAATCCGGTGGGCGCTCGAGCCTAAAGCTTCTGCGCGTCATCCAAGACGCCAAGCTGATTCAGGCTGCCCGTAAGGCTGCTGAGCAAGTTTTAGATGGCGACCCGTCACTCGAGAAGAACCCGCTGTTGGCCGAGGCGCTCGAAAGAGAAGACCAAGCAAGGCAAAACAATTTAACGAAGGCGTAATCTTTCGGGGTGCATTCCCGAAATCGACTGGGCTAACCTTTAGACATGTCAAAGATTGCTGTTTACCCAGGTTCCTTCGATCCGATCACTTTGGGCCACCTCGACATCATCGCTCGCGCAGCTTTGGTCATGGATGAGCTCCACGTGGTTGTCGTTCACAACCCGGGGAAGACCCCGCGCTTTTCGAGCGCCGAGCGCGTTGAACTCATCCGTGCCAGCCTCGCCGAGCACGGCATTCACAACAACGCCAAGGTGGTCGTTGACACCCTCGACAGCGGTTTGCTCGTGAACTATTGCCGCATGGTGGGCGCTGCGGTTTTGGTCAAGGGTTTCCGAAGTAATGTTGACCTCGACTACGAACTTCCGATGGCGCAGGTAAACCGAGACCTCGCCGGAGTCGAGACAATCTTCATCCCAGCCGACCCAGAACACGGTCATGTTTCCAGCTCCTTGGTCAAGCAGGTTGCCGACCTCGATGGTTCAGTGACAAAATATGTCTCTAACGCCGTTGCTCGAGCCCTTTTGACCTCGGCGGCCAACAGAAAGAAATAACGCCATGAGTGCCGCTTCTCCATACGTGATTGCAGTTCACGACCTCATGCACAAAGCCGGCGCAATGCGCGAATACAAGCTGGACATCGTTGTTCCAGAAGCACTTGGCGACGATTTCATCAACGTTCCTGCGGGGGTTGACCTCGACCTTGACCTTCGACTCGAGTCGGTTCACGAGGGCATTTTGGCCACCGGTGAGGTGTTTGCCGATGCCGATGGCGAGTGCAGCCGTTGCCTAGATCCGCTAACTGTGCCAGTCGAAGTAGATTTTCAGGAGCTTTTCGCCTATTCTTTAACCAACGAGGATGAATTTGTCGTCACTGACGAGCAAATCGATCTTGAGCAAGTCATCCGTGACGCGGTTGTTCTAAGCCTCCCGTTCAAACCAGTTTGTCGAAAGAACTGTCTTGGCCTGTGCCCGGACTGTGGTTTGAAGATGGCAGAAAACCCGCACCACGTGCACGAAGCCCCGGTTGATTCCAGGTTCGCCGCACTACAGAGTTTTACGCAAAAGGAAGAGTAAGTACCATGCCAGTACCAAAGAGACGCCTATCTCGCGCCCGCACTCACGCACGTCGTTCGCAGTGGAAGGCAGCTGAGGTTACCTTGGTCAAGACCATCGAGAATGGCAAGACCGTTTACAGCTTGCCTCACCGCGCCAAGGTAGTCGAGGACTCAGCCGGCAACGCGCTATTCCTTGAGTACAAGGGCCGCAAGGTCGCTGACGCTTAAGACTCTTTGGTCTTAGCGTGAACGTCGACGTACTCAGCAACCGCTTAGGCGTTGACATCGAGCCACAGCTGCTCGAACTCGCACTTACCCATCGCTCATACGCGTATGAGAATGGCAACACACCCAACAACGAACGCCTCGAGTTTCTCGGGGACTCGGTGTTGGGTTTTGTTGTAACTGCACATATTCACGATCTG
>WLGA01000087.1 GCA_009703445.1 Actinomycetota bacterium
GTACTTCTCCACGTATGGACGCAACAGCTCGGTGTCGATTACGCGGTTGAAAGCCAAGCTGGCAGCCTGTACGTGAGCGTTTGAAAGCTCTTTCGTCTCGGTTAGCAAACGCCAGGTGGTGGCCTTGTTCTCAGTGGTCGGAATCGCTGCGCGTGCTCCGGCAGCGGCCTTCTCGCCATTCGCGGTGCGGTCTTGAGAGACCAACTCGTCGATCTCGGCGTGCCCGGCGGCACCGGCAACAACTAGGCCAGTTAGAAGCTCCCACTTGAGGTCGGCATCGATGGTTAGACCGGAGAGTTTCTCTTCACCGATCAGCAAAGCCTTGAGCGCATCAAGCTGCTGTGGAGAGCGAGCGAAGAGCGCGAAGAACTTTGTGAACTGAAGTTGTGCATCGCTTCCTGCGGCTGCGTTGCGTGCAAGTCGAAGCAAACCATCGGCGATTCCACTGAGTGCTTGCTGACGCGCGCCAGCATTCACGTAGAGGTTTCCGGTGGTAACCAGCTGTCGAAGCAGAGTCATCATCGTGGTTGACTCGGTCTCTGTGGCAATGTGTGCCAAAACCAGGCGAATGAAATCGGATGGGTCTGCCTCGGCATCGCGTGAGGCATCGAGAGCTGCACCCCAAACAATGGTGCGAGCCAATGGGTCCTCGATAGCGCCAAGGTGCTCGAGGGCCGTTGTCCATGACTGGTCATCCAAGCGAATCTTCGCGTAGGCGAGGTCACCATCGTTCAGCAGAATCAGAGCCGGCTGCTTTAATCCGACTAGCTGTGAAACGTGAGTGCGTTCGCCATCGACATCTAGTTCGATTTGGCTGGTGCGAGAAAGTTTTCCGTCGACTAGGTCATAGAAGCCGATAGCCATGCGGTGTGGGCGAATGGTTGGCTGGCTTTCAATCGCCGACTGCTGAATCACGAAGTGGGTGATCGTTCCGTTTTCAGAGACGCTTAGCTCTGGCTTGAGCGTGTTCACACCAGCGGTTTCCAGCCAAAGCTTCGACCAACTCTTCAACTCGCGACCCGAGGTCTTCTCTAGCTCAACCAAAAGGTCTTTGAGCTCGGTGTTTTTGAAGGCGTGCTTCTTGAAATACTGCGAAACGCCGGCCAAGAACTTCTCTTGTCCTACCCAAGCAACTAGCTGCTTCAGCACAGCAGCACCCTTGGCATAGGTGATTCCGTCGAAGTTGACCTGAACATCCTGGAGGTCGTTAATCTCGGCAACGATCGGGTGGGTTGATGGAAGTTGATCTTGACGGAATGCCCATGACTTCTCAAGCGCTGCGAATGTCGACCAGGTGTTCTTCCATTCGGTGGCCTCGGCGACGGCTAGGTGAGATGCGTATTCGGCAAACGATTCGTTTAGCCAGAGGTCATTCCACCACTGCATTGTTACGAGGTCGCCGAACCACATGTGTGCAAGCTCGTGGAGAATCGTGATAACTCGACGTTCACGAATCGCATCGGTCACCTTTGAGCGGAAAACGTATGTCTCGGTGAAGGTAACTGCACCCGCGTTTTCCATTGCACCGGCATTGAACTCTGGAACGAACAGCTGGTCATACTTGTCGAACGGGTATGGGTAGTCGAATGCCTTCTCGAAGAACTCGAAGCCCTGACGGGTCTTCTCGAAGATGTAATCGGCATCAAGGAATTCGGTCATCGATGCTCGGGCGAAAACGCCGAGTGGGATGATTCGGCCGTCGCTGCTAGTCAGTTCACTGCGAACTTCGCTATATGGGCCAGCAACCAAAGCGGTGATGTAGCTCGAAATTACCGGAGTCGGCTCGAACTCCCAGGTTGCCTTGCCTTCGCCAATAGAGGTCGAAGTTGGAGTCGCCTGGTTGGAGACAATCTTCCATGACTCAGGGGCTGTGATGGTGAATTGGAAGGTGGCCTTTAGCGATGGCTGCTCAAAAACCGCGAAAACACGGCGTGAATCTGGCACCTCGAACTGCGAGTAGAGGTAAACCTCTCCATCGGCCGGGTCAACGAAACGGTGGAGGCCTTCGCCGGTGTTCATGTAGAACGCGTCGGCGACAACTTCTAGTTCATTTTCGGCTAGCAAGTTGTCGAGCTGGATTCGAACTCCGTCCGAAACGGTAGCAACATCGAGTGAGACCCCGTTAAGAACAACCGAGTGCACATCGGCGGTAATGGCGTCGATGAAAGTGCTGGCTCCAACCTGCTTTGCCTTGAATTTCACCAACGTGGTCGAGCGAAATGTTTTCTCGCTGGTGGTCAAATCTAGAGCGACTTTATAGCTCGCTACGGTAAGCAATTCGCTGCGTTCAGCGGCTTCTAGGCGGGTTAGGTTTTCTCCGGGCACAACAGACTCCAATGTCTCAGGTTTAACTATTAGCCTAATAGTTAAGAAGCTAGTCACAGATTGAAAATAGAGAGGTATCGGATGCTGCTCATTGAAATCGGATTGGTTCTATTGCTATTGGGCTTGGCAGCATTCCTAGCCGTTAAAATCAAGATTTCGGTGGTTCCAATCTTCCTCGTAATCGGGTTAGCTCTAGGAAAAGGTGGCCTTCTTCCGCTGGATGTCAGTTCAGAATTTCTGGAGACTGGCGCCCATTTTGGGGCAATTCTTCTTCTATTAATGCTCGGCCTCGAGCACTCGGCTAAGGATCTCGCCGGGGCATTCACCGAACGCAGATTTGTTGGCCTGGTCGATCTCTTGGTCAATGCTGTTCCGGGTGCCGTAATCGCGCTCTTTTTGGGCTGGGGTGCGGTTGGTGCAGTTGTCTTGGGTGGAATAACCTACGTCAGTTCTTCGGGAATCGCCTCGCAAATGATGCGTGAGGCTGGTTGGCAGCGGTCGGAAATTTCTAGACGTGTCACTGGCATCCTTGTGTTCGAGGACTTAGCGCTTGCCCCTTATCTCCCTCTGGTAACTACTCTTGTAGCCAATCTCGGAGCGATAACTGGTTTCGTCTCGGTAACGTCTGCAGTCCTCATCACAGCTGTCGCACTTCTCATCGCACTCCGAGGCGAAAATGTGGTCAGTCGACTGTTTAGCATCCAAGCACCCGGCGGCTTACTGCTCACCGTTTTTGGTGGGGCAATCTTCGTTGCCGGCGTTGCCGAAATCGTCGGCTTCTCTAGCGCCGTTGCAGCCTTCCTAGTCGGGCTAGTGCTGACCGGCGAAGTGGCCTCGGTTGTGAGACTTAGGCTTGCCCCGCTTCGAGACCTCTTTTCCGCAATCTTCTTCTTATTCTTCGGCTTGAGCATCGACCCGGTGGATATTCTGCAGGTATGGCCGTTGGCCCTGCTGCTTGCGGTTCTTGGAGTCGTCGGAAAAATGTACGTCGGTTGGCTAGTTTCTGGCGACATGTCGGACAGATCTGCTTGGAGGCGAACCGGGGCATTCCTAGTTCCACGCGGGGAATTCTCCATCGTTATTGCCGGGTTAGCCTCGGTGGCTACCTTCGGTGCGCAGCTGCAGGCCCTTACCGTCACATACGTTCTAATGACATCCATCGCTGCCTCGGTTGCCTTGCGTTACTTCCGCAGCAGTTTCGATAAAATCTAGAGATGCGCATTCACATTGCAACCGACCACGCCGGCCTGGACCTAAGTCACTTCCTAATTCGAGAGTTAACCAAGCAGGGTCACGATGTATTTGACCATGGACCGAGCTCGTATGACCCGCTCGATGACTACCCAAGCTTCTGCATCAATGCAGCTCTCGCCGTGGTTGCCGACCAGCAGGCCGGAGTTCAAGCTTTGGGAATCGTTCTAGGTGGTTCCGGGAACGGCGAGCAAATCGCCGCAAACAAAGTCAAGGGCATCCGTGCTGCGCTCGCTTGGAACGAATCCACCGCTAAGTTGGCCCGCGAACACAATGATGCAAACGTGATTGCTGTAGGTGCACGCCAGCACACCCAGGATGAAGTCCTGCACCTCATTGAACTTTTCATTGCCGAGCCATTCAGCCACGACGAGCGCCACGTTCGTCGCATTGGAAAAATCGGCACCTACGAGCAGACCGGCGACATCGTCGAATAAATGCCAGAGGGCCACACCGTTCATAGAACGGCAAATCAATTCAACGAACTCTTTGCACATCAACCACTCGAGGTGGTTTCCCCGCAAGGTCGATTTACAGATAGCGCCAGACTTATCAGTGGTCACGACCTGGTTTCGGCGAGGGCGATTGGCAAGCAGATGTTCCTATTGTTTGACAACGATCTAACCCTGCGAATTCATCTCGGTATTTACGGAAAGTGGAACTATCACAAGCGAGACAATGCAGATTCGGGTTTTCCCGACCCTGTTGGGCAAGTTCGAGCAAGGTTCAGTAACCACACCGCGGCGGCCGACCTTCGAGGCCCAACGGTCTGCGAAGTCATTACCAAGGATGAAGTCAAGCTAGTCGAACAACGCCTTGGGCCTGACCCGTTGAATCCGAACCCAAAAAACCGCGAGGCCGAACGTTTCATTGGTCGGGTCCTGAAGTCAAAGACCGCGATTGGGCTTCAGTTGATGAACCAGGATGTGATTGCCGGAATCGGTAATGTCTATCGAGCTGAAATCCTCTTTCGTGCAGGAATCAGCCCTCACACTCCAGGCAACACCATTCCTGCGGAACAACTTCAAGCCATCTGGGATGACTCGGTGAAGTTATTGAAGGTCGGCGTGGCAACGGGTGTCATGATCACGCGCGATGAGCTATTCAAGAAGCGCCCCAAGAAGGCAGATCGCTACTTCACCTATAAACGTGAGGGCTTACCTTGCCGAGTTTGTGGGACCAATATCAGCATTGAATTGTTGGCAACCCGCAAGCTGTATTGGTGTGCTGGCTGCCAAAGCTAGGGCGTCTCGGTTAAAGCAAAAACCAGGCTCTAGGCCTGGTTTTTATTGGAGCGGATGACGGGAATCGAACCCGCATCATCAGTTTGGAAGACTGAGGCTTTACCACTAAGCTA
>WLGA01000088.1 GCA_009703445.1 Actinomycetota bacterium
ATGCGCCTGAGAAAAGACCGACTCCGCCGTAGAGGTCGAGGTTGTCAGCTTCTTTATCGATGCCTGCTGCGGCGACCATGTCGGTCACTGCGCTTGATAGAACTTCTGCGGCCTTCTTGTGGACCTGCCAGAAACCACCGCCACTGATGCGGAATGTGCGGCCGGCCACACGCTCAATTAGGCGGTCGTCGCCCTTTAGCTTGCTGTCGATTTTCCACTGCACCTGGCCGGTGCTGGAAGCCGAAAGCTCAATCTTCTTCACGTTCTGGAAGTTCTTGTTGTGCATTTCTAGTTCACGTAGGTCTTCGACTGCCAGCGGCAAATCCTTGACCTTGATGACCTCGTGGCTGCGCTCTCGGTATGGGCCCACGGTTCCGGCTTCGTCAACATGAAGCTGCATACGGGTGCGGTATCCGAGGCCGTTTGCCTCGTCGTCGCCAGGTGCTGCTTCGACCACCGGGCGGAGTTTGATGCCGGCCATGCGATCGAGCGCTTCTTCGAGAACGTCTGCCTTTAGTTCGCGCTGACGAGCAAGTTTGATGTGACCGAACTCGGCGCCACCGGCGCCACCCGAGCCAGCCTGCTTCCATACCTGTGGAACACGGTCCGGTGATGGTTCAAGAATTTGGATCGGTTCGGCACGGCAGAATGAACCACCGCGGTCTTCATAGACCTGAGCTAGAACCTTCTCGCCCGGCAACACGTGCGAGACGAAAACCACGCGACCATCGTGACGCGCGACGAAGATGCCTCCATGGGCAACTTTTTCGATGGTTAGTGGAAGATTCTGGCCGACCCAGTTTGTAGTTTTACTCACCTGCCAAGATTACCCTGCCCCGCCGACAACACCCAAGGCGGGCATCTGCCAGACTTATCGCGTGACCAAACTTATCCTTGCCTCGACCTCGCCTGCCCGACTCGCATTGCTCCGCGCCGGAGGCATTGAACCGGTAACTATTGCTCCGGGCGTTGACGAGGATGCGGTTGCCGAACGAGCGACCGCAATGGGTCTGATTTCAAACACTGCCGAGATGGTCCACGTGCTAGCCAAAGCGAAGGCAGAAGCCGTGGTTGACCACCCGGATGCCCGCGGCGGCATCATCATCGGCTGTGACTCATCCTTGGAATTTGACGGCGAAGCCCTAGGGAAGCCTCACGAACCAGAGGTTGCCCGCGAGCGCTGGCTGGCTATGCGCGGCCGTTCGGGAAAGCTCTATTCGGGTCACTGGGTAATCGACAACCGTGACTCTCGCCCAGGGGTAACTCCCCCAGCCGTTGGCCATGTTTCTGTTGCCGTTGTGAACTTTGCCGACATCACCGAGCGTGAAATTGACGCGTATGTCGCAACCGGCGAGCCACTCAAGGTAGCCGGCGCGTTTACCATCGATGGCCTAGGTGGCGCGTTCCTCAAGTCGATCGAAGGCGATGCCCACACCGTGATCGGTTTGTCTCTGCCAACTCTTCGCGAATTGGTGCGCTCACTCGGTGTCGAGTACACCGACCTCTGGAATCGTTAGTCGGAAATCGAAAGCTCTGGCCCACGAACAGAGATAATCGACGCTAAGCACGCTAGGCCAGCCGCGCAAAGCATCTGAATTAATTGAGGCTGTTGCTGTAAACCAGTCAAGATCCAGAGCCAACCAAAGCCCAAGAACGCGCAGCCGAACCGAAAGAGATAGACAGAGATAGCTTTAGGAGCAGCTAGGCCTGGAGACGCGTTTTCAATTCCGAATAGGGCTGCGGCGGCATAGAAACAGATACCCGCTGCCCCACCAAGCAATAACTGAATCAAATAAAGGTAAGCAACTAAGAAGATCGAGGCATCACCTAAGTGCC
Source organism: Actinomycetota bacterium (assembly GCA_009703445.1). Lineage (GTDB taxonomy): Bacteria > Actinomycetota > Actinomycetes > Actinomycetales > Microbacteriaceae > Rhodoluna. The sequence continues at coordinate 1,837 of WLGA01000088.1, forward strand.
CTTCACGTAAGAACAATAAAGAGACTGTGAAGAGGACTGCGTTCGCAACAGCCCAACTACCCGCATATCTAAGGGCCGCTGAGCGTCTCATCTATGTCCTTGGCGTCGAAGTGTTCAGATTGTTCGCGAATATTTGCCATTGTAAACCCGCCATAGAAACGTAGAAATACTGTCCGACGATAAAGAAGTCGTTTACTACATACGCGTCCACAACTAACTTGCTTTGAGTCCCGACTTTCACGAATTGAAATGTGATGTTGGAGCCATATCCATCGACGTGGTTTTTGGTTGCGTAGAACTGAAAAGCTCGATAGTCCATACCCGTGAATGTGGGCCCCATCGTGCATTCGAAATTACCGATTTCGAGGACCCGAAGTGGAAGAAGTTGTCCGTAAGTTGGAAACTTTTTTGGTGCACCTGTCACTGGAAAGTAGCAGTTGAAACAAGTTTGGAGTTTTGCAAAATTTGCGGCCGGGGAATAGGTCAAGTTGTACTGCTGGATGTAGCCCCATGCAGGGTCTAGGACGACAGGGTAACTGAGCTGAGACAACTTTTCATCAAGCACCTGGGTTAACACTCGGTTCTTCCACTCAAAATGAGTTTTTAACTGTCTTCCGTTTGAATCGACTGCCCAAGGTAGGTCGATGGAACCAATAACTCTCTCCCCAACCTGCATCAAGAAACCTTCTGGAGTTTCAATCAAAACTGTGTTGGCAGGTACGTCAAACGTGTAGTCAAATCTCTTGCTCTTCGGAGCCGAATTCAGCGTAGTGAAAACTTGGAACCCGTTTGGAGTTCCGTCCGCGAGAGCGCTTACAGATGGATCGTCGCCGCTCAAGACGACACTGCCACCATCCATCGCGGTGACCTCGTTGACGTAGTCAATCGAGAAAGTCAAGGACTCCTCAACATAGCCGCTTTTGGATACAAGATGAATCGAATCACCTTTCGTTGAACGACTTGACGCGTCAACGTCGAGGGAGCCGCGAACCGGGGCTCGAAGATCTAAGCCGGGTACGGCGTTTCTAACCATTTGAATTGTCTGTTGATATTCGACAGCCGAAGCGCTCTGACCACCAACAAAGGTTGTCGCCAGTAGTCCAATAACTAAGCCGAAACTAACTTTTTTATTCACGAGATTCTCTTTTCGAGGAATGAGTCGGTGCGTCTGCCAATTGAAAATTAGTTCTCGACAGGCAAAGTACGAACCGATTTGTCCGAAGTCTGTCCGATTTCGCGCATAGATTGTCCAAAGTCTGTCCAAATGTGGATAACTTCAAGAATTTTCAGACTGGGATTAGCGGTCTTCACAGTAGTTTCGTGATTTTTTTGTGATTTCACGCCAATAAAAGCAACCCTTTAGTCAATAGGCTTGAAGGCATGACTACGTCTAAGAAAATCACCAAGGTACTAATCGCAAACCGCGGCGAAATTGCCGTGCGAATTGCGCGCGCTGCAAAGGATGCCGGCATTTTGTCGGTTGCCGTTTATGCCGACCAGGATCGCGATGCGATGCACGTGAAGCTAGCCGATGAGGCTTACGCGCTGCACGGCACCACCGGCCCTGAAACCTACCTGGTGATCGAAAAGATTCTTGGAGTAGCAAAGAAGTCGGGCGCTGACGCAGTTCACCCTGGCTATGGTTTCTTGGCCGAGAACGCAGAGTTCGCGACCAAGGTCATCGAGGCCGGCCTCATCTGGATTGGCCCATCGCCAAAGGCAATCGAGCAGCTTGGTGACAAGGTTTCAGCCCGTCACGTTGCCGAGCGCGCAGGCGCACCGCTTGCCCCGGGCACCCTTGACCCAGTGTCGGGCGCTGCCGAGGTTCTAGATTTCGTTGCTGTTCACGGTCTTCCGGTTGCCATCAAGGCAGCCTTCGGTGGCGGTGGCCGAGGCATCAAGGTCGCATACAAGGTCGAAGAAGTAGCCGAACTGTTTGAATCGGCAACCCGAGAAGCCATTGCAGCTTTTGGTCGCGGCGAGTGCTTCGTAGAGAAGTACCTAGAGAAGCCACGCCACGTTGAGACCCAGTGTCTAGCAGACGCCTACGGAAACGTCGTCGTTGTCTCTACCCGCGACTGCTCGCTACAGCGTCGCCACCAGAAGCTTGTTGAAGAGGCCCCGGCCCCATTCCTAACCGAAGACCAGGTTCGCCGTCTATACGAGTCTTCAAAGGCAATCTTGAAAGAGGTTGGCTACCAGGGTGCCGGAACCTGTGAGTTCCTTGTCGCCCAGGATGGCACCATCTCGTTCCTTGAGGTCAACACCCGCCTGCAGGTTGAGCACCCGGTTTCTGAAGAAGTAACCGGCATCGACCTAGTGCGTGAGCAGTTCCGACTTGCGGAGGGTGGCGTCCTTGACTATCCAGACCCTCAGGTCAAGGGCCACTCATTCGAATTCCGCATCAACGGTGAAGATGCTGGCCGCAACTTCATGCCTGCACCTGGCCCGGTTCACGTATTCAAGGCGCCTTCTGGCCCTGGAGTTCGCGTTGACACCGGTGTCGAGTCTGGCGATGTAATCTCGGGCTCATTCGACTCGATGGTTGCGAAGCTCATCGTGACCGGCGCAACCCGCGAAGAAGCACTGGCTCGCTCACGCCGTGCCCTTGCCGAGATGGAAGTTGCCGGTCTACCGACCGTGCTTCCGTTCCACCGCAAGATCGTCAATGACCCAGCCTTCATCGGTGACCAGAACACTAACAAGTTTGGAATCTACACTCGCTGGATTGAAACCGAGTTCGTAAATGACATCCCAGCCTGGTCTGGTGTTGCAGAAACCGGCGCCGAGCCGGCCGAACGAAACAACGTGGTTGTTGAGGTAAATGGCAAGCGCGTTGAGGTTTCACTTCCTAAGCGCCTGCTCAGCGGCGGTGCGGCGGCTGGCCCGATTGCCCACGCTCCTAAGCGCGCATCGCACGGCACCGCATCTGGCCCAACCTCGAGCGGCAACGCCGTGAAGGCGCCGATGCAGTCAACCGTGGTCAAGGTTGCAGTTGCCGTCGGTGACACCGTCGCCGAGGGTGATCTAGTAATCGTGCTCGAAGCCATGAAGATGGAACA
>WLGA01000089.1 GCA_009703445.1 Actinomycetota bacterium
GCCGGCAACAACCTCTACCTCGAGCTCGTCATAGAACGAAAGCGCGAGACCTAGGGTGTCAAAGCCAGGTCCAAGGTTTGCCGAAGTTGCCGGAACCTTGACGGTGACTTTTCTGCCGATGAGTGAGGTCATGATTACTTCTTTGAAAGACCCAGGCGCTCGGCAACTGCCTCGACCTTGTTGGCTACAGCCTGTGGCTTGATGTTCTTGCCGCTCTCGGTCTTCAGGGCCCACATTGGGTCCTTTAGGCCGTGGCCGGTGACGGTAACCACGATGGTTGAACCGGCTGGAACCTCGCCGCGCTTTGAGTGCTTGAAAAGACCTGCAGCACCGGTTGCCGATGAAGGCTCGACGAAAACGCCAACTTCCTGTGACAAGAAGCGGTGCATCCAAAGAATTTCGGCGTCAGACGCATAACCGAACTGGCCGTTCGACTCTTCGCGTGCGGCTAGTGCTAGATCGTAAGAAGCAGGGTTACCAATGCGAATCGCAGTCGCGATCGTGTCTGGCTTCTTGACCGGGTTGCCGAAGCTGAAAGGCGCTGAGCCCTCTGCCTGGAAGCCCCACATCTTTGGCAGGGCCTTGATGCGACCCTCGATTAGGTCTTCCTTGTAACCCTTTGAATAAGCGGTGTAGTTTCCGGCGTTGCCAACTGGCAAGACGTGGAAGTCGGGTGCGAAACCGAGTGCGTCGACAACTTCGAACGCGCCGGTCTTCTGACCCTCGATGCGGTCTGGGTTTACCGAGTTCACTAGGTGAACCGGGTAGTTTTCGGCCAAGTCGCGAGCTAGGTCTAGACAGTCATCAAAGTTTCCCTTGACCTGAAGAATCTGCGCCTTGTGGGCGACAGCCTGGCTGAGCTTGCCAAGTGAAATCTTGCCCTTAGGAACCAAAACCACCGACTGGATGCCTGCGGCAGCAGCATACGCTGCGGCAGAAGCCGAGGTGTTTCCGGTCGAAGCAGCAATAACCGCCTGAGCACCGTGGCCAACAGCCTTTGAAACGGCCATGGTCATACCGCGGTCCTTGAATGAACCGGTTGGGTTCATGCCCTCAACCTTTAGCAAGACGCGCTCAGCTCCAACCAACTTGGCAAGTGCCGGAGCCTCTACTAGCGGGGTGCCACCTTCACCAAGGGTGATGATTGGGTTGTCGCTAGAGATGTCCAGACGATCGATGTATTCGCGGATAACTCCGCGCCACTGGTGGGCCATTAGATTCCTTCTACTCGGATTACTGAAGTAATAGATTCAACCGCGGCGTTGGCGGCTAGAGCCTTGACCACTGAAGACAACGAAGCGTCAGTTGCAACGTGGGTTCCTACCTCGAGGGTAGCGGTAGAACGACGCTTGCCGCCGTTTTGGCGCACCGACTGCTCCACGGTTTCGATTGAAACACCGTGGTCGGCAAAGACATTGGCGATCTTGGCAAGGATGCCCGGTTGGTCGGTCACCTCGAGGGTGATCTGGTAGCGGGTGTATGCGCGATCGATCGGCAGAATGGCAAGGTTCGCGTGCACCGAGTCAGCAAGACCAGGGCCACCGGCCACGTGGCGCTTTGCAGCCGAAACCAGGTCACCCAAGACTGCAGACGCGGTCTGAACTCCACCGGCGCCAGCACCGTAGAACATCAATGAACCTGCTGCTTCAGCCTCCACGAAAACCGCGTTGAATGCGCCGTGGACTGCACCCAGAGGGTGGTCACGTTCGATGAGTGCAGGGTGAACTCGAACCGAGACGCCGGCTTCGCCGTTTTCGTCTGCATCCACGCGCTCGGCAATCGCCAAAAGCTTGATTACGTAACCATCACGCTTGGCGGCAGCCATCTGCTCAGCAGAAACCTTGGTGATGCCCTCGCGGTAAACCTGATCTAGCGGAACCTCGGTGTGGAACGCGAGGTTGGCAAGGATGGCAGCCTTCTGGGCGGCGTCGAAAGCCTCGATGTCAGCTGTCGGGTCAGCCTCGGCATAACCAAGTTCGGTGGCTTCGGCGAGCGCGTCGGCAAAGGTTGCACCGGTGGTGTCCATGCGGTCGAGGATGAAGTTAGTGGTTCCGTTGACGATTCCCATGATGCGGTTGACCTTGTCACCGGCAAGAGACTCGCGCAGCGGGCGAATGATTGGAATCGCACCGGCAACGGCCGCTTCGAAGTAAAGCTGAGCGCCTACCTGCTCGGCGGTGTCGAACAGCTCGGTTCCGTGAGTGGCCAGCAATGCCTTGTTGGCAGTGATGACGTCTGAACCCGAGTTCAGCGCCTGAAGAATGTAGGTGCGGGCTGGCTCGATTCCGCCCATTACCTCGATGACGATGTCAGCTCCGAGAATCAAAGTCTCAGCATCGGTGGTCAACAGCTCGGCTGGAACACCCTCGGCACGCTTTGAGTTGAGGTCGCGAACCGCGATGCCGACTAGGTCTAGTTCTGCACCGACACGTGCGGCAAGCTCGCTCTTGTTCTCGGTGAGGAGACGGGCCACCTGCGCGCCAACGGAGCCAGCACCCAAAAGGGCAATTCTTAGTGGACGATATTCGGTCACGGTTTAGCTCTTCTCATTCTTTGATGCGTCAGCTTTGATGGCCTGGTAACGGATGTCTCTGGTGAAAAGATCGGCCTCTGACTCACCACGGATGATGAGACGCGCCTCTCCGCTTCTGACCGCAACCACTGCTGGCTTGGTCAGAAAATTGTAGTTGCTAGCTAGTGAATAGCAGTAGGCGCCGGTTACGGCCACTGCTAGCAGGTCATTCGGCTGAACATCCTCTGGCAGGTAATCGTGACGAACCACGATATCGCCGCTCTCACAGTGCTTACCGACAACTCTGGCCAGAGCCGGCTTGGCAGTGGTGCTGCGCGAAGCAAGGGTCACGTGATATTCGGCCTCATAAAGCGCCGGACGAGCGTTGTCGCTCATGCCTCCGTCTACCGAAACATACTTGCGAACCGCTGGTGTCGCGCCATCGGTCACACGAACATCCTTGATGGTGCCCACGTTGTAGAGAGTGATTCCGGCTGGGCCAGCAATGAAGCGACCAGGCTCGAAAGCGAGTGTCGGAACCTGAATTCCAAGCGAGTCGCACTGCTCAGCAACAACCGCTGTGATTGCATCCGCGAAGTAACGAAGGTCTGGTGCCTTATCTGCTGGCTTGTAGTTGACGCCAAAGCCACCGCCAAGGTTTAGCTCAGGGATGTCTCCCCCGGCTAGCTCCTGTGCGTGCAAGGCGATTAGACGCTTGGTCGACTCGACGAAGCCATCCACGGTGAAAATCTGAGAACCGATGTGCTGGTGGAAACCCATGAACTTCAGGTGCGAGTGCGAACGAATCTTTGCGACCAAAGCCGGCGCGTCAGCGATTGGAATACCGAACTTCTGGTCTTCGCGAGCGGTGGCCAGGAAGTCGTGAGTGTTGGCATGAACACCGGTGTTGATTCGAAGGCGAACACCCTGGATGGTGTCCTGTGCGCCAGCGGTTGCAGCGATGCGTTCAATTTCGATTTCGCTGTCGATCACGATCGCACCGACACCAGCACTAACCGCACGGCCAATTTCGCGCAGCGACTTGTTGTTACCGTGAAGCCCAATTCGAGCCGCTGGGATGCCCCCGGCAAGAGCCGCAGCCAGTTCGCCGCCGCTCGAGACGTCGATGTTTAGGCCGAGTTCGTCAATCCAACCGACGATCTCGGTGCTCAAGAATGCCTTGCTGGCGTAGTAAACCTTAGCCTCGCTGCCGATGCGCTTAGCGGCATCGCCAAGGATGCTGCGAGCAGCGGTGGCACGGGCGCGGAAGTCATCCTCGTCGATTACGTAAAGCGGGGTGCCGAACTGAGTCGCGAGTTCGCTAACCGGAACACCGGCGATTTCAACTTCACCGGTTGCGCGACGAGAGGCGTGACGAGGCCAGACGCGAGCGTCTAGAGCGTTCACATCGCTCGGATACTGCAGCCAATCAGGCACTAGATGGTTAGACACGGAATCCCCTACATTCTCTCTGGCGCACTGACGCCAAGCAGATCAAGACCATTGCGCAGAACCACGCCTGCGGCTTCGTTTAGCCAAAGGCGGGTGCGGTGAACGGATTCAACCTCACCGCCCGAAATCGGGGTGACGCGGCAGTTGTCATACCAGCGGTGATAGGCGCCAGCCACTTCTTCGAGGTAGCGAGCAACGCGGTGCGGCTCTTTGAGCTCTGCAGCCGAGGCCATCACTCGAGGAAGCTCGATCAACTTGGCTAGCAATTCCGACTCGGATGGGTGACTCAACAACTCAGGCTTGAATTCGCTGTTGTCAACGCCCAGGCTTGCGGCATTGATTGCAACCTGCTTAGTGCGTGCGTGCGCGTACTGAACATAGAAGACCGGGTTGTCATTGGTCTTCTTAGCTAGCTGCTCAAGGTCAATGTCTAGGTTCGAGTTGATCGGCGAACGAGCAAGGGCATATCGAGCTGCGTCGACGCCAACCGCACTGACCAGGTCTTCCATGGTTACGACTGTTCCAGCTCGCTTCGACATGCGAACCGGCTCACCGTTGCGAACCAGGTAAACCAGCTGACCAATCATGATTTCAAGGTTCACGCCAGGCTCGTCGCCATAGGCTGCGCAAAGCGCCATCATTCGAGGCACGTATCCGTGGTGGTCGGCACCGAGCATGTAGATGCAACGGTCGAAGCCTCGGGAACGCTTGTCTAGGTAGTAAGCCAGGTCACCGGCGATGTAGGCAGCTTCGCCATCGCTCTTGATAATCACGCGGTCGCGGTCGTCGCCAAAAGTGGTCGAGCGAAGCCAGATTGCACCATCGGCTTCGAAAATGTGACCGAGCTCGCGGAGTCGCGCAATGGCGCGGTCTACGGCCTTCGATTCGTAAAGCGAGTTCTCGTGGAAGTAGACATCAAAGTCAAC
>WLGA01000009.1 GCA_009703445.1 Actinomycetota bacterium
GTTCAGACAACCTCAGCCAAATGCAAGAGCGCATCCTGGAGTTCATCATTCGCTCGAAGGATCAGAGCGGCTATACGCCATCCCTGCGTGAAATCGGTGACGAGGTGGGCCTCAAGGCAGTCTCGAGCGTAAAGTACCAGCTAGAGCAGCTGAAGGACGCGCACTACATCTCATTCGACGCCAACACCGCCCGCGCCATTCGCGTCCTAATCGAGCCAGAGGGCTTGTATGACGGCCAGACCGCACAGTCAGACAACCCGACTCCCTACGGCGAAGCAGCAATGGTGCCGATGGTTGGCCGCATTGCCGCGGGTATTCCAATCACCGCAGACCAGAACGTAGAAGAAATCTTCCCGTTGCCTCGGCAGCTCGTCGGAAAGGGCGACCTGTTCTTGTTGAAGGTAGTCGGTGAGTCGATGATCGATGCAGCCATCTGCGATGGTGACTGGGTTGTCGTTCGTTCACAGCAGACCGCTGAGAACGGTGACATCGTCGCTGCGATGCTGGAAGAAGAAGCAACCGTAAAGACTTTCAAGCAGCGAGATGGCCACACCTGGCTATTGCCACGCAACTCTGAGTTCGAGCCGATTCTTGGAGACCACGCGGTCATCCTTGGCAAGGTAGTCGCAGTACTTCGCTCTATCTAAGTCTTAGATAACCAATCTAAATAGCGCCAGTTCGGCAGCCATCTCGGGCTTGACCATGGCGCGAACAAAGGTGCCGCCTTCTCGGTAATCGAGAACCAAAATTCGGCTGTTCAGGTGTAGGCGAGACACAAGGTCTCCCCTGTCGTAAGGAATCAAGACCGCAACCTCAACGTTTGGCTCCGGCAATAGCTCAGCGATGCGCTGAAGCAGTTCTTCCATGCCCTCGCCGGTTCGCGCGGACACCCCAATAGACCCGGGCTCCATGCCGCGCAGTGCCATTCGCTGGGTTTCGTCGGCCAGGTCGATCTTGTTGAACACGATGAGTTCGGTGATTCCGCGAGCACCAACATCACCAATCACGTCCCGAACGGTTGCTATTTGGCTGCCTGGATCCGGATGCGAGGCGTCTACAACGTGGACAATCAAATCTGAGTCGGCGATTTCCTCGAGGGTTGAACGGAACGCCTCGACCAGCTGGTGTGGAAGATTACGCACAAAACCAACGGTGTCCGCGAGGGTGTAGTCGCGACCATCCGGGGTCTTTGTCTTTCGAACCGTTGGGTCAAGAGTTGCAAACAATGCGTTCTGCACTAGAACTCCGGCCGAAGTCATCTTGTTTAGCAAGGATGATTTACCCGCGTTGGTATAACCCGCGATGGCAACGGCTGGGACCTGGTTTTTCTTTCGGCTAGCGCGCTTGGTTTCACGAGCCGGCTCCATCTCAACAATCTGCTTGCGAAGCTTGGCCATCCGGGTGTTGATGCGGCGGCGGTCGAGTTCGATCTTGGTTTCACCGGGACCACGAGAACCCATGCCGACACCACCGGCGGCTTGGCCACCGGCTTGGCGAGACATAGATTCACCCCAACCGCGAAGACGCGGCAAAAGGTATTCGAGTTGAGCCAACTCGACCTGGGCTTTACCCTCTCGAGACTTGGCGTGCTGAGCGAAAATGTCGAGAATCACGGCCGTGCGGTCAACAACCTTGACCTTGACGACATCCTCGAGGTTTCGACGTTGGCTCGGGGCGAGTTCGGTGTCTGCAATCACGGTGTCGGCACCAGAGCTGACTACGAGTTCGCGAAGTTCTTCGGCTTTACCTTTGCCGAGATAGGTGGCCGGGTCTGGATAACTGCGGCGCTGCAGCAACCCGTCGAGCACAGTTGAACCGGCGGTTTCGGCGAGCGCGGCCAGTTCACGCAATGAGTTTTCGGAGTCTTCAAGCGAGTTTGAACCCCAAAGCCCGATGAGCAGCACCTTTTCGAGGCGCAACTGGCGATATTCAACATCCGTGATGTCTTGGAGTTCGGTGGACAGGCCGTTGACCCGGCGCAACGAGGTGCGGTCCTGGAGGTCCTGCTGGTCACCATCCGAGGCTGAGTAACCGTGGGTGTCATCGGCACCCAGCGCTACTGCGCGCTCTCCCCTGCGCAGAATGCGGTCGATGACTTCGTCACCGCGAGATGAAAAAGACGCCTTGGAACTATCGGCGACGTCCTCGTTTTCAAACTGCTTGTCATTCATTACGACTAACACTAGTTTGCCTATCTGTAATAGGGTTTCGAATATGTCCTCTGATCACTACTTTTCGGAGGCCCCAGACAGCAAGTTCAAGCCCAAAGAAATCCAAGTAGAAATTGACGGCCGCGCCGTTTCGGTTACTACCGCTGGTGGCATCTTTAGCCCGGATCACATCGATCAGGGAACTCTTGTACTTCTTGACCACCTGGATGAGGTGCCGCCTAGCGGAAACCTTCTGGATGTTGGTTGCGGTTGGGGCCCGATTGCCCTCTCGCTGGCGTCACGTGCGCCTCAGGCGACGGTTTGGGCTATCGATGTGAATCAGCGTTCGCTAGACCTAACGGCGGCCAACGCTGCCCGTCTTGGGCTAAAGAACGTCAAGGTGGCTCGCCCCGAGGATGTGCCTGCCGAGCTTCGATTCAGCGGCATCTGGTCGAACCCGCCAATTCGCGTTGGCAAGGATGTCCTCCACGAGATTTTGCAGACTTGGTTACCCCGGCTTGAAGAATCGGCCGAGGCATACCTAGTGGTTCAGAAGAACCTGGGCGCAGATTCTCTTCACCGCTGGCTGGAAGATGAGATGCCGGTTGGCTTTTCTACGATTCGAGTGGAAACCGCCAAGGGTTTTCGCGTGCTGCGAGTAAAGAACCGCGTATAGCGCTTTGGCTTAGCTTCGCGAGTGGCGAGGCTTTAGTTCATCCAGGTTGATGACGCCATCAAAAACAAGTTCGGCTGCACCGCTTAGACCGATGTGCTCGCCGTCTTCGGCTGCAAACATTCGAACGCCGAGCACTCCACCCGGAACGGTGACCTTCCACTGATTCGGAGCTCCCTGGCCAGCCCAGTGACGAGTTGCCAACGCTGCGGCAACAATGCCGGTGCCACAAGAGAGAGTCTCCCCCGCTCCTCGTTCATAGACGCGCATGGTGATTGAGCCAACGCCGTTGGCGACCATGGGTTCGGCCGGAACAACGAACTCAATGTTCGCGCCAGCTTCTGGAACCGGGATGATTTCAGGCAGTTCGGTTAGATCGAGGGTTGCAAGTTCTTTGGGCTCAGCTAGCGCAACAACCACGTGTGGGTTGCCCACGTTGATGCCTTGCCCTGGGCGAGGCACCTCGAGGTTGTGGGCCTTCACCAAGACTTCGTCTTCTAGCTTCCAGCGCCCAAGGTCGACAACGAAGCCGGCAAGATTGCGTTGAATGTCTTTGACGCCGGCACGGGTGCCGATCGAAAGCGTCTCACCCTCCGGCAAGTCAACAAGACCTTTTTCGGTTAGATAGCGGGCGAACACACGGGTTCCGTTGCCGCACATTTCGGCGGTTGACCCATCCGAGTTGTAATAGTCCATGAACCAGGTGGCGCCGGGTTCTTCTGCCAATGTTGCGGCACCTTCCGGAAGGTTTTCTGACTTGATTACGCGAATCAAACCATCGCCACCGATGCCGAATTGGCGGTCACAAATCTGTGCAATCTGCTCTGAGGTCAGCGAAATCTCGCCCTCGGCATCGAGAAACAACACGAAGTCGTTGCCGGTGCCGTGACCCTTAGTGAAAGAAAGCAGATTTGACATGGTTCAAGCCTAAAGGCTCAGCCACTCATCGACCAGAGCCCGCGCCTTGGAGGTTGCCTGCGGGTCTAGGTAGTCGAGCCATTGGATGCGCTGATCACGACGGAACCAGGACATCTGACGGCGTGCATATTTTTGAGTTAGCCTCACCGTGTCTGCAATCGCTTCACTCTCGGTTATCTCACCATCGATTTGCCTGATGGCTTGCGCATAGCCGATCGCCACCGAGCTGGTCTTTCCATCACGGATACCCTTCGGCTCAAGCGCTTTGACCTCGTCAATTAGCCCCTGTTGCCACATTTTGTGAACTCGCGTTTCGAGCCGTGCACGAAGGTTTTCCCGGTCACCATTGATGCCGATTTCGAGCACCGGCTGCCAGTCCTCGGGCACCTCCGGAAGTGCGGCTGCGAATGGCTCTCCGGTCAGCGTCACAATCTCAATCGCGCGAACACTTCGGCGGCCATTTTCGGGGATGATTCGGCTCGCAGCAATCGGGTCGAGTGCCTTGAGTCGCCTGTGCATCTCGTGCGGACCAACATCGATGAGATCTTGCTCGAGTTTTGCTCGAAGCGCCTCATCGCGTGCGGGGAACTCAAACATGTTGAGCACCGCGGCGACATACAGCATCGAGCCACCAACAAGGATGGGGGTAATTCCGTCACCCTGGAGTTTGGTGATTAGCGGCCTCGCGATTTGCTGGTATTCCGCGGCTGTGGACTCGTCGGTGATTTCGAGAAAGTCGAATAAGTGGTGAGTGATGCCTTGGCGTTCGGCCAGGGTCAACTTGGCGGTGCCAACGTCCATGCCCTTATAGAACTGCATGGAATCAGAATTAATGATTTCGGCTCTGCCGCCCTTGGCGATGACGTGTTTTGCAATGTCGATGGCCAGGGCCGACTTGCCGGCGCCGGTCGGGCCAACGACGGCGATTAGCTTGGTCATTAGTGAGAGTGAGGCTTGCCGAGGCTTGGGAGGCCGAGTGAGACGCCGGTCTTGGCTCCTGTAGTGGCAGCGGCTCCCGGTGCTGGAACAGCACAACTAGCCGCCTCAGCGCGATCCCACGCGTCGCCAGCGATGGTTCGACGCATCGAATATCCGGCGTCTGCGATCAGGTGATAAGGGCCAGCCTCGGTGATGGTCGCGGTAACTAGGTCACCAGGTCGAGGAGCCAGCGAGTCTGCAGGAACCTCAAAGTGCACCAGGCGGTTGTCTCGCCCACGCCCGCTCATTCGGTGCGTTGCGTCATCCTTGCGGCCGCCATTTGAAACCAAAACCTCGACGGTCTTGCCAATCAGGGCTTGGTTCTCTTCGAGCGAGATGCGATTCACAAGCTCGAGCAGGCGTTCGTAACGCTCCTGAACCACAGCCTTTGGAAGCTGGTCTGGGAGCGTTGCAGCTGGAGTACCAGGGCGCTTCGAATACTGGAAGGTATAGGTAGCACCAAAACGCGCTTCTTCCACCACTCTCATCGTCTCGAGGAAGTCTTCTTCGGTTTCGCCAGGGAACCCGACAATCAAGTCGGTTGTGATTGTGGCGTCTGGGATGGCCGCGCGCACACGATCGAGAATGCCAAGGTACTTGTCACTTCGGTAACTGCGGCGCATCTCTTTGAGGATTCGGTCGCTGCCCGACTGGAGCGGCATGTGCAGGGTTGGCATCACGTTTGGAGTTTCAGCCATGGCGTCGATCACGTCATCGGTGAATGCGGCTGGGTGAGGGCTAGTGAAACGCACTCGCTCTAGCCCCTCGATCTCACCGCAGGCGCGCAGCAGCTTGGCGAACGCACCCTTGTCGCCGAACTCGACACCATAAGTGTTCACGTTCTGACCGAGAAGAGTGATTTCGATAACACCTTCGGCAACCAAGGCCTTGATTTCGGCGAGGATTTCGCCCGGGCGACGATCCTTTTCTTTGCCACGAAGGCTTGGAACGATGCAGAAAGTACAAGTGTTGTTGCAACCGACTGAGATTGAAACCCAGGCTGCGTAGGTGGAGTCTCGTTTGGTTGGCAGATCAGACGGGAAGGTTTCCAGTGACTCGAGGATTTCAACCTGAGCCTCGTTGTTGTGACGAGCTCGCTCTAGAAGCGCCGGCAACGAACCAATGTTGTGCGTTCCAAATACGACATCAACCCAAGGCGCCTTCTTGACAATGGTGTCTCGGTCTTTTTGCGCCAGGCAACCACCGACAGCGATTTGAAGGCCGGGGTTTACTTCTTTGTGCTCCCACAGCTGGCCGAGGTTTCCGTAAAGTTTGTTGTCGGCGTTTTCACGAACGGCACAGGTATTGAAAACCACAACATCTGCCAGACCGTCTTCAACCGGAACGTAGCCAGCGCCCTCGAGCAGGCCAGATAGGCGCTCCGAGTCGTGAACGTTCATTTGGCAGCCGAAAGTGCGAACCTCGTAGCTGCGTTGGGTTGTTGTAGTCATTACTACTCGATTTTACGCCTTGGATTCGCTAGACGGGTTCGATCTGTGACTCTCCGAATTTGATGGCCGCAAAAACCACCGAGGATGGGTAACCCTTGCGCCCAAGGAAGCCGGCCAGTCGACGTTCGCGAACTTCGCGAGTTAGTGAACTCATTTGACGAATTCTGCGTGCAGCTAGTTCTTTGGCGGCTTCAAAGTCGTCCTCGGCGGTTATCGACTCAATAGCCGTCTCAACCAATGCAGCCGGAACCCCTTTTTCGTTTAGTTCGCGTTTGATGGCCGATTTTGAGAGCCCCTTGAAGTTTCTTCGACTATTGACAATGGTCTCGGCGTAGGCCTGATCGTCGATGAGCCCAACCTCGGTAAAACGCTCGAGAACTCGCTCGGCTATTTCGGTTGGTATCTCCCGGTTTTCAAGAATTTTGCGAAGTTGATGCGTTGATTTAGCGCTCCGGGCAAGCTGGTGAAGCAATACGTTGCGTGCACGCTGCTCTAGACGCTCTGGGGTAGGCGGCTTCTTTTCACGCTCTGGCTTGGCGCTTGAGTTTTCTTCGTCTTCGCCCCGAGAAGACGGAAAGCCTGACGATCTCTTTCGAGAACCGCCAGACCTTCCGCGTTGTTCAAAAGCCATAACTAGCCGGCTTTGGCTGCCTTAGCAGGAGCCTCAACCTCATCAGCTGGCAAGTCAGCCACTGCACGCGGGACACCGATTCCGAGCTTTGCCTTGATCTTCTTTTCGATCTCGTCGGCAACTGCACCGTTCTCGATTAGGTACTTGCGAGCGTTTTCCTTGCCCTGGCCGAGCTGCTCACCCTCGTAGGTGTACCAAGCGCCGGACTTCTTCACGATCTCTTGCTCGACACCGAAGTCAATAAGGCTGCCTTCGCGTGAGATTCCAACGCCGTAAATGATGTCGAATTCTGCCTGCTTGAAAGGAGCAGCCATCTTGTTCTTGACGACCTTGACGCGGGTGCGGTTTCCGACTGCGTCAACACCATCCTTCAAGGTTTCGATGCGACGGATATCTAGACGGACCGAGGCATAGAACTTCAGCGCCTTACCACCGGCGGTGGTCTCAGGGCTACCGAAGAAGACACCAATCTTCTCTCGAAGCTGGTTGATGAAAATCATGGTGGTTCCGGTGTTATTTAGCGCACCGGTTAGCTTGCGCAAAGCCTGTGACATGAGTCGAGCCTGGAGACCAACGTGTGAGTCACCCATCTCGCCTTCGATTTCGGCGCGTGGCACAAGGGCAGCAACCGAGTCGATGACGATGATGTCGATTGAGCCCGAACGAATGAGCATGTCGGCGATTTCAAGTGCCTGTTCACCGGTGTCTGGCTGGCTGACTAGCAAAGCATCGGTGTCGACACCTAGAGCCTTTGCGTATTCAGGGTCAAGAGCGTGCTCGGCGTCAATGAATGCAGCAATGCCTCCATTGCGCTGTGCGTTAGCGATTGCGTGCAACGCGACAGTGGTCTTACCTGAAGATTCAGGACCGTAGACCTCAATGATTCGGCCACGTGGAAGGCCGCCAATGCCAAGGGCAACGTCTAGAGCGATGGAGCCGGTTGGGATGACCTCAACCGGAGCGCGGTCATCCGAGCCGAGGCGCATAACTGAGCCCTTGCCGAACTGACGGTCGATCTGAGCTAGAGCAGTGTCGAGCGCTTTTTCGCGGTCTGATGGTGATGGCATGTTGTGCCTCGTCTTTCTTTGAATGTTGCTATGACACTACGAACAGGCACAGACATTTTTGTTTTGCGCCGGCAAAGGTGTTGAAAAACTCTCCGAAATCTTTGCTGTTAGTAGATTAGCAATTTTCGAACAAGATTTCGATAGTTAATTTATTCGGCGTGTCGAAAATTCGAAACTATTTCTTTGGCTTGAGCTTGTTTATGCCGTGCCAACGAGACTTTGGAACGCCACTCTGACGGCAAATGGCCAACCAAACATCCTTGGGATCTTCGCCGGCGGCAATTAGCTGCTCCCCCGATTTATCACCATGTTCGGTCAAAACGAGGTCTTTGGCAATAACTTCGGCGTAGCCAGGCCCGAACTCATCGTTCATGAGCTCGCGAAATTCGCTGAGGCGCAAGGTTGGCTTTCTAGGTTTTGACTAGAAGCTGGCGAAAGATTCGCTGTTGGTTGGCTTGTTGAAGTCTGCGTAGAACTCAGCTGGGATGGTGTCAGGGATGACAACGCCCTCTAGCGCAGCTAGACGATCGCTCACCTGGCGCATAATGACTGAGATTGGCACTTCAAGGGCGTCGGCCACAGATGCGAGGATCTCTGAAGATGCCTCTTTCTGACCGCGCTCAACTTCGCTTAGATAACCAAGGGCAACGCTGGCCTTGCCAGCGACCTGACGAAGGGTACGGCCCTTCTGTAGGCGGAAGTCCCTAAGCACGTCACCAATTTCTTGACGAACTAAAACCATTGGAGCCTCCATTCTTTGCTTCTGTTGTAGATAACATACCTGCTACCTGAGACAAACAATAACTCGTGCTACTGAAAGTTACCTGTGAGTCTCTGCAAAGATAACCAAACCGTTATTGGAAATGTTCCCAGAGCGCATCTACCGCCGCCGCGACCGAGGCCGTGCGAATCTCTGACCTAGAGCCCGGCAGATCGAGCGGATAAACGAAGTCACCGGTTGGCCCAGAAATTCCAATGAAGACGGTTCCGGCAGGTTTGCCATCCTGGGCATCGGGGCCGGCAACTCCAGTGGTCGCGACTCCAACCACTAGGGCTTCGTCAATTCCCGACTTGTTCGCGAGCTTCACCCGAATTCCGGAGGCCATTTGAGCCACGACTTCGGCATCTACGGCGCCCTGCTCCTGAAGCAGCGGGCGTGAAACGCCAAGAAGTTGATGTTTTAGCTCGGTTTGGTAGGCCACGATTGAGCCAAGCAATACCTTCGATGCCCCAGGGATGTCGACGAACGCGGAGGTAAGCAGACCTCCGGTTAGTGATTCGGCCACGGCCAGGTGCAAACCTTTTTCACCAAGGGTCGAGAGCAGCGCGGCAGCGCGGGACTCTGAAGGATTAGCCACGTGCGCGAACCGCTGCAATGACGTACTGCAGCCCGGAGTAGACCGTCAAGACAACCGAGATAAGAACTAGGCCGTCTTCGAATAGGAAATACCAATCGAATGGGAACCAGGCAGTCAAAGGAGAAACCACAAAACCAACCATGACTCCTTGGAAAATGGTCTTCATTTTTCCGCCCGAAGAGGCAGCGATGACCTTTTGATTCACAACGACAAGTCGGTAAACGGTGATGCCGAGTTCACGAACCAGGATGACGATGGTGACCCACCAAGCGATCTCGCCCAGAATCGAAAGGGTCACGAGTGCCCCGCCGAGAAGCGCCTTATCTGCAATCGGGTCGAGCAGTTTGCCTAGATCGGTAACGATGCCTCGCTTGCGCGCGATTGCCCCATCAACACCGTCGCTGGCCATGATCACAATAAAAATCAAGACCGACACCCAACGCATCGGCGACTCATCGTTTGAGATGCTCACCAAACTCCAGATGAAGAATGGAACGGCAAGGATGCGTGCCATGGTGATTGCATTTGGCAGGTTCCAAGGGTTGCTAGTGGCAGTGGTCTTCAACATGTTGCTCATCAGTTTCGCCCCGTCAGTTGCCAAGCGTCTTCGTCGCCATCATCTTCATCTCCGGTGATGATTGAGCGGTCTACTTGAGCGCGAGGAACGAACTCTTCGAAACTGCCGGCGGCAAGGTTACTGTCGGCCGGCTGGTCATCCAAGTCGTCGATGACTGCGGCGGCGGTTTGAACCGGAGGCGTGGCGCTGGCTCCTGGTTCTCCCCTGAGCTGGGCGAGAACTGTGCCGAGGTCTTCGGGCTTGACCAAAACGTCGCGAGCCTTTGAACCTTCGCTCGGGCCTACGATTTGGCGAGACTCCATGAGGTCCATCAAGCGCCCGGCCTTGGCAAAGCCAACACGCAACTTGCGTTGAAGCATCGACGTCGAACCAAACTGCGAGTTGATAACCAACTCGGCTGCTTGGAGCAGCACCTCGAGGTCGTCACCGATGTCGGCGTCGACGATCTTCTGAACGGCAACCTCTTCGACGTCGGCACGGTATTCAGGCTCCATCTGGGCCTTGACGTGTTCGACAATCTTGTGCAATTCGCTCTCGGCAAGCCAGGCTCCCTGAACTCGAATCGGCTTATTTGTTCCCATAGGAGAGAACAGCGCGTCTCCTTGGCCAATGAGCTTCTCGGCTCCCGGCTGGTCAAGGATGACTCGCGAGTCGGTTACCGAGGTAACCGAGAACGCCAATCGTGACGGAACGTTTGCCTTGATAAGGCCGGTAACCACGTCGACGGAAGGTCTCTGGGTTGCAAGAATCAGGTGGATTCCCGAGGCACGCGCCAACTGCGTGATTCGAACGATTGAATCTTCCACGTCTCTAGGAGCCACAATCATCAGGTCGGCGAGCTCATCAACGACTACCAGCAGGTATGGGTAAGGCTGAAGGACGCGCTTGCTGCCCTCAGGCACCTTTAGTTCGCCGGCAACGATCGCACGGTTAAAGTCATCGATGTGCTTGAAGCCAAAGCTAGCCAGGTCGTCGTAACGCATGTCCATTTCTTTGACGACCCATTGGAGAGCTTCGGCGGCCTTCTTGGCATTGGTGATAATCGGAGTAATCAAGTGCGGAACGCCCTGGTATGCGGCTAGTTCAACGCGCTTTGGGTCAATCAGAACCATGCGAACTTCAGCTGGCTTGGCGCGCATCAGAATCGAGGTAATCATCGAATTCACAAAGCTCGACTTACCGGCACCGGTGGCACCAGCAACCAAAAGGTGCGGCATCTTCGCCAAGTTGGCGACTACGAAGCCACCCTCGACATCCTTGCCAACACCGATGGTCATCGGGTGCAAACTCTTGGTGGCAACCTCAGATCGGAGCACATCGCCTAGCGACACCGTCTCGCGGTCGATGTTTGGAATCTCGATTCCGATGAGAGACTTGCCTGGGATCGGCGCAAGGATGCGAACCTCGTTGCTAGCGACGGCGTAAGAGATGTTGCTGGCCAGACGAGTTACGGCCTCAACCTTTACTCCCGGGGCTAGTTCAACCTCGTAGCGAGTGACTGTCGGGCCACGAGAGAAGCCGACCACAGCTGCCTCAACGCCGAACTCCTTGAACACGTTCGTGATTGCAACCACGATCTGCTCATTCGCTGCCGATTTCGCCTTTGGCGGGGTTCCGGGCGCCAAGAAGTTTGATGGTGGCAACACGTATGGGCGGCGGGTCGGAACCGGGATGGCCTGGGTGTCAGCTGCCCTACTGGTGGTGGCAGCCGGAGTTGCCGGAGGCGCTACAAAAATCGGCGCAGCGGGAATATTGATTGGCTCGGTTGCCGCATCTGCTGTATCAACCGAAGGCACATTTGGCTCAACCGGGTCGCCGAACAGGGTGTCTAGAACGTCTTCGTCTGGCTCCCCACCAAACATCGCCTGAGTGGTTGCTATCGGGGTGTCAAAGGCCGGCTCATCGCCAGTCTTGCCCTTGCGCCACCAAGGAACCTTGGTGCCGTCAAATGCGTCGAGAACCTCATCCTGGACGGGTTCGGCCTTTGGCTTGTCAGCACTAGCTCCGAATAGGTAGGCGGCCAATTGGCGGAAGCGCTCACCGATTCGGTTTGGCGTAGTTTTGGTGAGAATCAAGAGCGAGCCGAAGACAAAAACCACCAACACGATGCCGGTTGCCCACACGTTGAATGGTGCACTGCCCAAGGTGTTGAGGAAGGCGACCGAGACCAGCCAACCAAAAACACCGCCGGCGTAGGCTAGCGCCCATTCGCCATCCGAGGGCTGGGGTGGTTTGGCCGCGAAGGTGTGAAAGAAGCCGCTGATTGAGACTAGAAGCAGGAACAGGCCAATTCCGATTCGACCGTTATTGCGGGTCGAGGATGGGTTACGCATCAGGTAGATGGCGAAGATGACCAGGACCACCGGCAGAGCATACGAGACGCGACCGAAAAGCAACCCGAACGTGACAACGTTCAGCCCGACGGCCCAGTCTTGCTTAGCCAGGAACCACGCGAAAACCGCACCGGCCACGCCAAGGATGAATAGGAAAAACGGAAGGCCATCGCGGCGATCTTCCTTCGCGATTTTGTCTGGGCTGAGCGCGCGAGCGCCAGCACCGACCACGTGGGCCAGACCCATGTAAATCGCAACCAGAATGCGCACAAAGGCGTTGCCACCCGAAGATGATGCCGTCTGGCGCGCTGGTTGGCGCGAGCCGCTAGACGCGGGCTTGCGCTTGGGTGCTGGTTTCCGTGGTGTAGCCATGCCTCAAAACTAACAGCGACATGGGACAGAACCGCGAAGGCACGAGGCAAACAGGGGCACTAATTAGCCCTGAATGACCACCGGAATGATCATCGGGCGACGTCGGTGAGCCTTGTTGACCCAGGTTCCGATTGTGCGACGAATAACCTGCTGGAGAGCGTATGTGTCTCGAACTCCCTCGCCGGCTGCTTCCGCGAGCGCGCGCTCAATCAGCGGCTTCACCGCATCGAAAACATGGTCTTCTTCGGCAAAGGCTCTGGCACGAATTTCCGGCCCAACCTTGACCCGACCGTTTTCATCGACCACGCAGAAGATGGAAATGAAACCTTCTTCGGCGAGAACGCGGCGATCGTGCAGATCTTCATCCGTGATTTTGCCAACGGTTTTGCCATCGACGTAAAGCAGGCCACACTCCACGGCGCCGACAACTTCGGCGATGCCATCGACTAGGTCGATAACCCAACCATCCTCGGTAATCAGGACACGTTCGCTTGGCACACCGGTTTGTTCGGCAAGTTTGCCATTTGCGATTAGGTGGCGGTATTCGCCGTGCACCGGCATGACGTTCTTAGGCTTCAGGATGTTGTAGCAATAGAGCAGTTCGCCAGCTGCCGCGTGGCCAGAAACGTGCACCTTGGCATTGCCCTTGTGCACCACATTGGCACCCAGCTTGGTGAGGCCATCGATCACGCGGTAGACCGCATTCTCATTACCTGGGATGAGTGAGCTGGCCAGGATGACGGTGTCGCCCTCGCCGATTTGGATGTCGTGCTCGAGCTTTGCCATGCGTGACAGAACGGCCATTGGCTCACCCTGTGAACCGGTTGACATGTAGACAACCTTGTCGGCCGGCATACTCGCAGCCTGCTTTAGATCGACGAAGTCTTCGGTTTCGGCGTTCAGGTAGCCCATCTGGATGGCAATCTGCATGTTTCGAACCATTGAGCGGCCAACCAAAGCAACCTTGCGGTTATTCGCCTTAGCGGCATCCACCACCTGCTGAACTCGGTGAACGTGACTCGAGAAAGATGCAACAATCACTCGCTGCTTAGAGCGAGCAATCACGCTTTCGATGACCGGGCCGATTTCCTTTTCGAGCGGCGTAAAGCCTGGCACGTCGGCGTTGGTTGAGTCGCTCATGAACAGATCGAGGCCTTCTTCACCGACGCGTGCAAAGGCACGTAGGTCGGTTAGGCGGCCATCGAGTGGAAGTTGATCCATCTTGAAGTCACCGGTGTGCAGAACGGTGCCTGCAGCCGAACGGATGACAACGGCCATCGCATCAGGAATCGAGTGATTCACGGCGATGAATTCAAGGTTGAAGCCCGCCATTTGCTCGCGCTGACCTTCGACTACGACCATCGAGTATGGGGTGATGCGGTGCTCTTTGAGCTTCGCCTCAACAAACGCGAGCGTCAGAGCCGAGCCAAGGATTGGAATGTCTTGCTTCATGCGAAGCAGGTATGGAACGCCGCCGATGTGGTCTTCGTGACCGTGGGTTAGGAAGATGCCAATCACGTCTTCCATGCGGTCTTTTAGGTAGCCGAAGTCGGGAAGAATGACGTCGATGCCCGGCTGGTGTTCTTCAGGGAAGAGAACGCCACAGTCGACGATGAGAATCTTGCCGTCGATCTCGAAAACGGTCATGTTGCGACCGATTTCTCCGATGCCACCAAGCGGGATGATGCGGAGGACGCCCGGACGCAATGGAGCAGGTGCCGGAAGGGTTTGAACCAATGGTTCTCTTTTCTATTCGGTTGTTATGCGCTCTTGCGCACTTTATAAATAACTCGCGTCAAACGCGTGATTGCTATCGGGTGGTGCCGGCAACCTTTGGCAATGCGCCACCTGCGGCAGCGTTGCGATCAGGTCGGAAGTTGTCGAAGCTAAGCCCGGTCACGGCACCGACTAGGTCGATGTCTGACTCGATGCGGGCAGCCTCTGCGTCTTCTGGGCCAACCAACGGCAGACGGACACGTGGGCTTGAGATGACACCCAAGCCGTTCAAGATGTACTTAGCTGCCACGGTGCCAGGCACGTGGGTCATTGCGGCACGCTGAAGTGGGTCGAGGCTGTTGTGAACCTTTAGTGCGTGGTGGAAGTCATTGCGGTTCGCTGCATCGATTAGCTCACGGTAGGCAGCCGGTGCGATGTTTGCGGTAACCGAGATGCAACCAACCGCACCGATCGAAAGGTGAGGAAGCAGGTTTGAGTCGTCGCCAGAGAAGTAGAACAGACCGGTCTCGTTCATGATGCGAGTCGCCTGAGCCAGGTCTCCCTTGGCATCCTTGACCGCGATGATGTTTGGGTGCTTCGAAGCGCGGTGGAAGGTGTCTTGTGAAATTGCGACGCCGGTGCGACCAGGGATGTCATACAAGATAACCGGAAGGTCGGTTGCATCGGCAACCATACGGAAGTGGGTAAGCACACCGGCCTGGGTCGGCTTGTTGTAGTAAGGGGTGACGATCATGATGCCGTCGGCGCCAGCCTTCTCGCTGGCCTTGTAAAGCTGCATCGCGTGAGCGGTCTCGTTCGAGCCACCGCCGGTAATGATCTTGGCGCGGCCGCCAGAAACCGACTTGCCCACCTCGACCAACTTGATCTTCTCGGCGTCAGTGAGTGTGCTGGTCTCGCCGGTGGTGCCGGTAACGACAACGCCATCCGCGCCATTAGAGATGACGTAATCGATGAGCTTCTCGGTATCAGCCCAGTCGACTTCGCCGTCGGCGGTCATGGGAGTAACGAGAGCAACCAGGGTCTGGCCAAAAATGTTCTTGTGCGACATGGTCTAAGCCTATCGGTTGGGTCGCTAGGCTGGCGATGTGAACCTACTGCCGACGAAGGCTGACTTGGATGATGCGCTGGCCGCACCTCTCAAGAACTTAGTCTCAGGCATCACCGTTGCAATCGTCGCCCTCCCCCTAGCGCTCGCTTTCGGGCTCGCCTCCGGAATGGGGGCCGAAGCAGGAATTACAACCGCAATCATCGCCGGAGCGCTAGCTGCCATCTTCGGCGGAAGTCGACTTCAGGTTTCTGGCCCAACCGGTGCGATGACCGTTGTGCTGGTGCCGATTTTCAAGGATTTCGGTGCTTCCGGAGTTCTGTTTGTCGGCCTAATATCGGGTGCTTTATTGGTTGCGATTGCTCTTCTCAAGGTGGGCGAACACGTTCACCGCTTGCCTACCTCTCTGATTGAAGGCTTCACAGCGGGCATTGCCGTAATCATCACCATTCAGCAGTTTCCATACCTGGATGGCTGGCTTCAAGCAGTGTTTGGCCTATCCGTCACGGCCGCGATATTGCTAGGCCAAAAGCTTTGGCCGCGCCTGCCGTTTGCGTTCATCCTGGTGGTCTTGGCGACCATTCTGGCCGATTTGACCGAGATGAAGCTGGCCAGAATCGGCGAATTGCCATCGACAATTGGAACCTGGAACCTTGATTTCTTGAGCCAGGGCGATTGGTTGCAGCTGATTCCGTCGGCCCTCGCGGTCACCATCCTGGCCGCCCTAGAAAGCCTGCTGTCAGCCAAGGTTGCTGACCGGATGCGTGGTGGCGGCGAGCACCACGACGCAAACAAGGAGCTATTTGGGCAAGGCATCGCGAACCTGGTTGTGCCATTCTTCGGCGGTGTGCCGGCAACGGCAGCGCTAGCCCGAACAGCGGTAAATGTTCGTGCCGGCGCAACGGCCAAGTCATCGGCGCTGATCCACTCGGTGGTGCTGGCAGGCGTGGTGCTGTTTGCCGCTCCCCTAGTCGCAAAGATTCCGTTGGCGGCGCTGGCCGGCGTCTTATTGGCCACCACGGCGCACATGGTGAAACCCCGTGAACTCTGGCACATCGCACGCATCAGTTGGTTGGATGCGATTGTTATGGTCGCAACCTTTGTCGCCACAGTCGCACTGAATCTTATTTCAGGTGTGATTGTTGGCTTGATCTTGGCGCTGACCCTGAGAAAAACGAAACTGGGCAGGATCTCGCGAACCTACCCAGTTGTCGATGAAGCCGAAACGCTCGGCGACTAAAACCCTTACGGTGCTACGCGGCCGTTCTTGTTGAACGCCTCGTAGGTATAAGGCATTAGCTCGGCCCAGAAATCTTCCATCTTCTCGGCACACATTTCGATTTCGCGCTGAGGGAATGATGGGAAGTGAGTTCCTTCGCGCGAAGTGCGCAGGCTCAGGAAGTTCATCAGGGCACGTGAGTTCATGGTCACGTACATGCTCGAGTAGATGTTTAGCGGCAGAACGATGCGTGCAACCTCTCGAGCGACACCCGCTTCAAGCATGCGCTGGTATGACTCGTAGGCCTGCTTTGACGACGTGCGCGACTCCTGCTCAACCAAAGCGATCTGCTCGGCTGAACCTGGCAAAAACTCGTAGGCTCCGGTCTTGCCAACCTGAATA
>WLGA01000090.1 GCA_009703445.1 Actinomycetota bacterium
AGCCATCCTGGCCAGTGCAAACGCTTCGCAGATTCGGCTCGGTGGGCCTGGGCAGTGGCTGCTTGCTCTGCCGATTAACTTCGTGGCCGGCGCAAACGTTTTGATTCGCTCTCTAGTTGCCGACACTCAACCGGTTTTGATGAACACCTCGGTGCCGTTCACCGCCGAAGCCTTCGCCCGCGCTGCTTCGCTAATGCAGGGTTCAAGGCGATACACCTCGCTGGTTCCGACCCAGTTGGCTCGACTGGCCGCGGCCCTCGATGACCCGTTTAGCCCAACCGGCACCAACGATTTTCTGCTCGGGCAGTTGCGAAAGTTTGACGCCATCTTGGTCGGCGGGCAGACTCCACACGATGAAGTCGTTGAGCAACTGAGGGCGCTTGGCATCAACATTGTGATTACTTACGGCATGACCGAAACCGGTGGCGGCTGCGTCTATGACGGTGTGCCGCTCGACGGCGTGAAGGTTGATTTGGTTGGCAGCCGAGTTCAAATCTCTGGCCGCGTTTTGGCCGATTCAATCAGCGATGAGTCGGGCACCCAGCCCATTGGCGACCACTTTCTCACCAGTGACCTCGGCGAATTCGATGCCGATGGCAAGCTCAAAGTTCTAGGTCGAATCGACCGCGTGATTGTTTCGGGCGGGCTGAAAATTTCCCTTGATCGAGTCGAAGAACTGGCACGCGCAGTTCCAGGAGTCGCCGAACTAGCTGCCACGGCAATAGCCGATGCAGAATGGGGCCAGAGAGTGGGCATCGTCTATCTCGGCAGCCCAGAGGTAGCCGACGAAATCGCTCTCGCACTCGCCAATGACCTCGGCCCGGCCGGCAAGCCGGTTCGCGTTGTGCGCACCGACGGTGTGCCAAGATTGCCCAGCGGCAAACACGATCTTCAAGCAATAAAACGCCTATTCGAGGAGCTCTAATGGCAAAGAACAAGTCGTCAAAGAACAAATCATCGGTCAAACTCTGGATTGCCGGGGCACGTCTTCGCACGCTCCCGCTGGCCATCGCTCCAGTTCTAATCGGTTGGGGAGCCGCCGCAAGCGTCCAGTCGTTCAAGCTCGACCTTGCCCTGCTCGCTTTGGCCGTCGCCCTGTTCCTGCAAATCGGCGTGAACTACGCGAACGACTACTCGGATGGCATCCGCGGCACGGATGAGTTCCGCGTCGGCCCGCTTCGCCTCACTGGTTCGAAGTCGGTTCGCCCCGAGCTGGTCAAGTATGCGGCATTCGCATTCTTCGGTCTGGCCGCGCTTGCCGGTCTTGCAATCGTCGTCATCACCGGGTTCTGGTGGCTGCTCGCCATCGGTGCCGCGGCAATCGTTGCAGCTTGGTTCTACACCGGAGGCAAGAACCCATACGGGTATGCCGGCTTGGGTGAACTAGCCGTTTTCGTTTTCTTCGGGCTCGTCGCGACCATGGGCACGGCCTTCATCCAGATTGGTGCGCTAGACGCAAACTCTCACTTCGGTGGAGTCGCGATGGGTCTATTCGCTGCAGCGGTTTTGATGATCAACAACATCCGTGACATTGACCAGGATGTGCTTGCCGGCAAGCGAACCCTCGCGGTCAAGGTCGGCAAGCGTTGGGCAAAGATCATCTTCTTCGCGATGCTTTGGTTGCCGTTTGTGATTTTGCTGCCGTTCCCGTTCCTCTACCCGGCGACCTTCTTTGCTTGGCTAGCCGTGCTTCTGGTTTTGCCAGCGACTCTGATTGCGGCAACGGCGAAGACAGCGCGCGAGCTCATCCTGGTTCTGAAGTTGACGAGTTTCGCGGCGCTTATTTTTGGTGCGTTTTTCGGTTACGGCCTGGCCGTGGTGAACTTCGCGCTTTAGTCGGTCTTCGACTCTTTAGAGTCCAGCGCTGCGTTTTCTAGGTCGCTCTCGGCGTCATCCGAGCCAGATGCATCGTTGCGCTTGATGCGGTTATAGACGGCCTCCGAAACGCGGTCTCGCTGCTTGGTGAAGAAGATCAGCGAAATCGCAAGTGAGATCATCGCGGCAAAAACTGCCGATAAAAACTTGTCGAGCCCGATGGCGATCAGGATGACCAATACGCCAACAAATAGGCCGAGACGGATCAAGATGTAGTTCAACCATGCGTTCTTCATGGAATAAGTCTAAGTTTCCGGCTGGTTAGAGTTAACCCATGAGGTTGTTGATCTTTATTGCCGTGATAGTCGGCATCGCCGTGATTTTCGGCGCCGTGTATGGCATTAGCGCTGTGCTCGAGAAGAAGAAGCGTGGCCCGGTCATGAAGACCACTGCCCCGGATGACGACCCGGAATTCCTTCGAAACCTAGCTCGCAAGCTCGAAGAGCAAGACGACGAGCCCGAAGACGGCACCGAAGACAAAGCTGGCGATGACAAATAGCTCACCGGCGCAGGCTTTCGCCGCGCATCTTCTTGCCGCGCTCGCCAAAGCCGGCGTGCGTAACTTCTTCTTGGCTCCGGGTGCCCGCTCTCAGGCCCTAGCCATCGCGGCCGGCCAACTCGCAAGCGCCGGCAAAATCGACCTTCATGTTCGCTTGGATGAGCGTTCGCTTGGCTTCACCGCCTTGGGTGCCGCACTCGCTTCGGGTGAGCCTTCGGTAATCATCACCACCTCGGGAACTGCGGTTGCCAACCTGCACCCGGCAGTACTTGAGGCAAACCACTCTGGCGTGCCATTGATCCTCCTCACCGCCGACCGCCCGCACGAACTTCGCGGAGTCGGCGCGAACCAAACCACCAACCAGGTCGGGATCTTCGCTGACGCAGTGCGTGAATGTTTCGATATTCCGGCACCCAATGGGCACGAGCGCGAATTCGCCGAGGCAGCTCAGCTAGCCATCGACTCGATTGCAATCTCGATGGGCTACGACGGCGACCAGCCTGGCCCGGTTCAGCTCAACCTAGCCTTCCGCGAGCCGCTCTCGGCCCTCGAACCGAACGCAGCTGAACTAAAGCCGCAAATTCAGTTGCCCGAAATCATGGAGCCGCTGCCCGAGTTCGCAATGCTTTCGGCTGAGGTGCCAACCGTGGTCATGGCTGGTGCTGGTGCCGGCGATGACGCAGTCGAGTTAGCCGAAGCATTCGGTTGGCCGCTCTTCGCCGAGCCATCTTCGGGCGCACGTTCGGGCGCAAACGCCATCCTTGGTTATCGAAACCTGCTCGACCTAGAAGGACACTGGGCCGAACTATCCGGCCAAATCGGTCGCGTGATTGTTTTCGGAAAGCCGACCCTGGGCCGCGCAGCCATCAAACTTTTGTTCAACCCAGCCGTAGAAGTTGTTGTGGTTCGCAGCCCACACATGGGGCACTTCGATGTTTCGCGACGGGCCGGCCAGTTGGTTGACGAAATCACCGTTGACAACGAGGTCGATTTCGAGTGGCTCGAGAGCTGGCGTCGCGCAGATGCCGAGCACGCCCTCGCCAACCCATCTTCGGGTGAACTCGATCGTCGTTCTCTGGTCGAAAAGGTTTGGGAAGCCACCACCGGCGAAGATCAGCTCGTCCTTGGTGCATCACGTTTGATTCGCGAGGCCGATGTCTGGGCTCCGGCGAAGGCGCTTCGCGTCTTCTCGAACCGCGGGCTTGCTGGCATCGATGGCACCGTGGCCACCGCAGCCGGAATCACTTTGGTAGCGACCGAAGGAACCACGCGAGTTTTGCTCGGCGACCTGACACTGTTGCACGACGCCGGTTCGCTCGCGATCGACTCAACCGAACCAGAACCAAACCTGCAGGTTATCGTCGGCAACGACGGCGGAGGAAGCATTTTTAGCAGCCTCGAAATGGCCAAAACCTTGGATGAAGCCACCTTCACTCGACTCTTCAAGACCCCGCAGTCGGTGGATCTTTGGCACCTAGCCCAGGCATACGGGTGGGCTTACACCCGGGTAGAAACACTCGGGCAGTTGGATGACGCGCTAACCCAAAAGGGCCGCATCCTGGTTGACGTTCGCCTTAGCTAAGCGCTTCGCGAATCGGCGAGAACTTGAGTTCGGTTTCGGCGAGCTCTGCGTCCGGTTCTGAACCGGCCACAATTCCACAACCCGCAAATGCACGGATGCTTCGAAGCCCGCTCGCATCGGCGGCTTCAATCTGGGCACCGCGCAGAGCGATTGCCCACTCGCCGTCGCCATCGGCGCCAATCCAACCAACTGGGCCGGCATAGCGGCCGCGGTCGAATGGCTCTAGTTCGGCAAGCAGTTGCTGTGCCTCGAGACGAGGTGTGCCGGCTACGGCCGCTGTCGGGTGCAGGGCGGCAGCAAGGTCAAGCACCGAGGCTTCTTCGCGCAGAACTCCGTGAACATCGCTGGCGAGGTGCCATAGGTTCGGCAGGGCGAGGCTGAAGGGCTTCGGGTCGGCATCCACGTGCTCGCAGAACGGAGCAAGCGTCTGAACCAGAGAGTCAACAGCGAAGGCGTGCTCGGTGGTGTTCTTGGCCGAAGCGGCTAGGGCAGCCGAGATGGCCTTGTCGACCTCTGGGTCGGTTCCGCGGCCCGCGGTTCCGGCAAGCACACGAGCCGAAACCTGCCCGTGGGCAACGCGAACCAATAGCTCTGGGGATGCGCCGAATAGGCCATCTACCGAATAGATCCAGCAGGTAGGGAAGCGGCTAGCAAGTTTGCTCAGGCTGGCTCGGATGTCGAAGGCGGCCGGGAGTGACCCAAGCAGGTCACGAGCGAGAACTACCTTTTCGAGGCCTCCATCCGTGATTGCAGCGACCGCTTGCTCGACAGATCGTTTGAAGGCATCCGCGCTCTGGGAGCCGGCAACCAGCGAGACAGGGGTATTCGAAACACAGGCGGTAACGGTTTGCCAGAAATTCGCGGCACCGGATGCTTCTACCGAGTTTCCGTCGGCGTCTAGCTCGACAGTGGTCAGCCAGGCTCG
>WLGA01000091.1 GCA_009703445.1 Actinomycetota bacterium
ACCTCGGCAACAATCGAACCTGGCTTGAGCTTCGCCTCGTATAGGCCAAGGCGCATGGTTCCGCCCATATCGCCAGAAGCCAGGATGTCTACCTGCTCGGCCATGGTTGCGATTACCGGATACTTGGCCTCTGGGTCGAACTCGGTTGAAGATGCTCCGGCTAGTCCGGCCTTGCTTCGCGCATATTCGATGACCATGCACTGCAAACCTAGGCATAGGCCGAGGGTTGGAATCTTGTTTTCTCGAGCGTAAGTCAAGGCACCAAGCTTGCCCTCGATACCGCGAACACCGAATCCACCAGGGATGCAGATAGCGTCGACATCTGAAAGCTGGGCTTCTGCTCCCTCTGGGGTTTCGCATGAGTCCGAGGCAATCCACTTGATGTGAACCTTGGTCATGTTTGCGAATCCACCGGCACGAAGGGCTTCGGTGACCGAAAGATAGGCGTCTGGAAGGTCAATGTACTTTCCAACCAAACCAATTCGAACCTCGTGCTTAGGGTTGTGCACGGCGTCAAGAACACCCTGCCAACGACTCCAGTCAACTTCAGTCTCTGGGAATCCGAACTTCTTCACGATGTATGAGTCGAGACCCTGGCGGTTTAGAACCTTCGGGATGTCGTAAATGCTGGCAGCGTCAGCCGCGGTAACCACGGCACTCTTCTCGATGTCACACATCAGAGCAATCTTGTTCTTGATTCCCTCTGGAAGTTCACGGTCGCTGCGGCAAACCACTGCATCCGGCTGAATACCAATCGAACGCAAGGTCGAAACTGAGTGCTGGGTCGGCTTGGTCTTCAGCTCACCAGATGCGGCAAGGTAAGGAACCAGGGAAACGTGAACATAGAAAACGTTGTCGCGGCCGACTTCGTGGCGAACCTGTCGCGCAGCTTCTAGGAAAGGCTGTGATTCGATGTCACCAACGGTGCCACCAATCTCGGTGATGATTACGTCTGGCGCAGGAGTCTCGTGCGCCTGAAGACGCATGCGGCGCTTGATTTCGTCGGTGATGTGAGGGATTACCTGAACGGTGTCTCCCAAGTACTCTCCGCGACGCTCACGAGCAATCACGGTCGAGTAGATCTGACCGGTGGTTACGTTAGCTGACTGGCCAAGATTGATGTCTAGGAAGCGCTCGTAGTGACCAATGTCTAGGTCGGTCTCAGCGCCGTCATCGGTGACGAATACTTCACCGTGCTGGAAGGGGTTCATTGTGCCCGGGTCAACGTTTAGATACGGGTCTAGTTTCTGCATCACGACCTTGAGGCCGCGTGCACGAAGAAGGTTGCCAAGACTCGAGGCGGTAAGGCCCTTACCGAGTGATGATGCAACACCTCCGGTGACGAAAATGTGACGTGTTCTACCGGATTCCATTGCTTCTGCCATGGAATTACAGCCTACCAATTACAGAGCCTGCGAAATGGCTCGACATGGATATTCGCGAAAGAATTTATGCAAACTCGGCGAGCGCTCGTTCGCGCAATTCGGCCGCGTGTGCCAGACCGGATTCGGAGTCGCTGAGACCCGAAAGCATGCGAGCTAATTCTTCGATACGAGCGGCTGGGTTCAAAGAAACCACATCGGTGGCGGTGAACTCGGTGGAACTGGTCTTGAGAACTCGCAGGTGGGCATTTGCATAGGCGGCAACCTGTGCCAAGTGAGTCACCACGATGACTTGAGCCCGCTCGGCCAGCATTGCCAGACGACGGCCTACCTCGATGGCAGCCGCGCCACCAACCCCAGCATCCACCTCGTCAAAGATAAACGTCGGTGCCTGCTGGCTTTCGGCTAGCACAACCTCAATGGCCAACATGATGCGTGAAAGCTCACCACCGCTGGCGCCCTTGCCCAGTGGTCGAGGCTCTGCGCCTGGGTATGAGCTGAGTTGAATCGATACGGCATCCTGGCCGTGGCTGCCGTAGGCATCCGCGTAGACAACCTCGACAACGAGACTCGCTCCGCCCATAGCCAGTTCTTTCAACTCCGCAGTAACCAACTCGGCTAGACGTGCGGCGGCTTCGGTGCGAACCGAGGTCAACGCATCAGCCTGATCCTTGAGAAGGTTTGATAACTCTTGGTATTCAACGCCAAGTTGGTCGATGGTATCTGAGGACGAATCCAATTCGAGCAGACGATCCGATGCGGTTCCGAGATAGGCGATTACCTCATCGAGAGTTGGACCATACTTGCGCATCGCGGCCGTCAAGGATGCGCGCCGCTCCTGGATCAGATTGATCTCACCGGCACCCTCGAGATCTAGTGAGGCGACATAACTCGATATCTCCCCCGAGGCATCGGCTAGCTGAACGCTTACTTCTTTTAGTTGTTCGGCCAGGCGACCAAGTTCTGGATCGTGGTTAGCGACCTGCTCGAGAGAGCGTCGCGCCTGACCAATTAGCCCGAGTGCGTCTGGCGAGTCACTAAAACCCTCGGATGAAAGAGCCTCGTGAGCAAGCGCCGCTGCCGCTCTCAGGATCTCAAGGTTGTTCAGTCGCTCGGCCTTTTCGGCTAGCTCAACATCCTCACCAGCCCGGGCGTCAAGTTTCTCCAATTCGGCCACGGCTTGACGTAGTTCATCTGCTTCTGCCGACCTCGCATCTAGTGACGCCTTGAGATCTTCAAGCCTTTGAGTGAGCTCACGCCACGCCTTATAGGTCGATTGATATTCGGCGAGCGCCTTTGCGAGTGGAAGCCCGCCAAACTGGTCAAGCGCTTCACGCTGGGCCACCGCCGACTTCAAACGAATCTGATCCGACTGGCCGTGAACAACGACCAACATTTCGCCAAGCTCGGTGAGCAGCCCCACCGGGACAGATCGACCCGAAACCGATGCGCGGCTGCGACCCTCATTCGAGATTGAACGGTTGAGGATCAGCTCACCCTGTTCAACGTCAGCGCCGGCATCTCGTACTCGTTCGTTTACTGGCGAGCCGCCAGGAATCAACCATCGACCTTCAACGAATGCCTGGTCCTGTCCGCGCCTAATTGCTGCAGTGTCTGCACGTTCACCGAGCAATAAACCGAGTGCTGACAGCACCATGGTCTTGCCGGCGCCGGTTTCGCCGGTGATTACAGTCAAACCTGGACCAAACGGGAGTCGCGCCTCTTGAATCACTCCAAGATCACGGATGTAAATCTCTTCGATCATTTAGAAACTATTCGGCCTTGTGAGTTTCATCCGAGCCGCGCCAGCCGGCAACGGGAAGGGCAAACTTCTTAACGAGGCGGTCGGTAAATGTGCTGTTACGCAGTCTTGCTAGCAACACAGGCTTTTCAGATTTAATGACTTCAACGCGAGCGCCCGGTGGCAACTCCCAAGTGCGACGACCGTCGCACCAAAGCACGCCGTGGCCAGCGCTTCGCTGAAGCACCTCAACGGCAACCAGGGCATCAGGCTTGATTACGAGTGGACGCGCGAAAAGGGCATGTGCGCTGAGTGGCACCATCAAAAGCGCTTCTACAGAGGGCCAAACTACAGGGCCACCGGCAGAGAACGCATACGCGGTGGATCCGGTTGGGGTGGCAATCACGATGCCATCACAACCAAAACTTGATAGCGGGTGCTCTTCGACTTCAACGACGACCTCGAGCATGCGTTCCCGCTCGCTCTTTTCAACCGTTGCCTCGTTTAGAGCCCAGGTTTGGAAGACTTCTTTGCCCTCGACAAATACGCGCACGTCCAAGGTCATGCGCTCTTTGACTACGTAGTCTTTTGCAACAACGCGCTCCACCGCTTCGGCAAGCCCATCGCGCTCGCTCTCAGCAAGGAATCCGACATGACCGAGGTTGATTCCGACGAGCGGAACCTCTGCTTCTCGAACAATCTCTGCTGCTTTGAGGATGGTGCCATCGCCACCGAGGACCATGGCAACTTCAAGTTCAGTGAGCGCGCAATCGCGCTCCAGTAGCTCGATCTGGGCTGGCAATGTGCTGCCGGCGCCAGCCTGTTCAAGCGAGTATGAAAGCAATTCGGAGTGATCGGCTGCCAACATGACCGGCACGATTCCGGCACCGACTAGTTTTTGGCAAGTTTCAAGAGCGGCTGCAAGAGCTTCGGGACGGCGCGTGTGAGTTACGAGCAGAACTTTACGTGCTGCACTCATTTGCCCTCCTTGGCTAGAGCTTCGATCCTGTCTGTCCATTTTGACCGATTAACCGGCTCAAGTGGGCTTATCCACACGACATACTCAATGTTGCCATGAGTACCCGGAAGTTCGGAACGAGTTAGGCCGCGAACTCCAATTCCCAAGTCATGGGCGCATTCAACTACCTGCTTGATAGCACCCGCGCGCAAACGATGATCCGTGACTATTCCCGAGGCATGCAAAGACTGCTTGCCGACCTCAAACTGCGGCTTGATTAGGAGCACGTAATCGGCCTTTGGGGCCACAGACAAAATTTGCTCGAGCACCAAAGTTAATGAGATGAATGAAAGGTCTCCGACAACAAGATTTATCTCGATTTTGTCGGATGAAACACCGCTGGCTTCAGCCAGAGTTTCAAGCGATAGGTCGCGGGCGTTGAAGCCCTCCATGCTGATGACCTTAGGGTTATCGAGCAACTCGAGAGCCATCTGATCGTGGCCAACGTCGATCGCGAAAACGCGCCCGATCCCCCTGCGAAGGAGAACATCGGTGAAACCTCCGGTGGATGCACCGACATCCAAGGCGGTCTTGTTTACCGGGTCGATTTCAGCGAAAACATCCAGCGCCTTAGCTAATTTGTGGCCGGCTCGGCTGACATAGTCAATCGCCTCCAAGACAACGATTTCTGCTCCGTCAACTACGGGCTGGGATGCCTTGCGGGCTGCGCGCCCGTTCATCAAAACGCGGTCGGCATCAATCAGGGTAGAAGCGTGATTTCTAGATCTGGCGAGTCC
>WLGA01000092.1 GCA_009703445.1 Actinomycetota bacterium
CATCCTGGCTCATGTCAACCACGTTGTACTCAACGTCGTTGCGGTCTAGGAACTTCTTGGTGCTGTCGCACTGGACGCATGAAGGAAGTGTGTAAACGGTAACGGTCATGGTGTTTCTCCTCTGTTTTTGCCAATTTTCACGAAAACTTGAAAGTTCGCGATTTCCCCGATTATTGGCTTATTTAGTTCAGATGACCAGAGTAAGCCCTACATGTAGTGCTTCGCAAATAAGTTATGGCGTGTCGCGCAAAGATTAATTAAAACTTTCCGTTCTCGCAGAATTCATAAAAATAGCGCCGCGTGGCGCGCGCAAATCGACCCAAAATGGGTGAAAAATAGAGGGATTTTTTTGGCTAATCCTCAGCCTGTTCGATATTTATTGCTGTCGCCCGGAGCTCATCGGCAAGATCGTTCGAAATTACGGCGCTAGCGGCGCTTTGCCATGTGGAAATAGCATCCAAGACTTGGTCTAGTTTGGCTTCTCCCATGTCAGACAAGTTCACGCTGATTCGACGACGATCTCCTGGGTTAGGCAATCTATATGCAAGCGCGCGGTCTTCTAGCGAGTCAACGATGCGGCTCAGGCTCGCGTTAGCCATGTTTACGTCCTGCGAAATTTCACCCATGGTAGGTGAACCGAGCTTCGCGATGGCGGCAATGACCTGAAACTGGTCGGCAGTGAAGCCAACTTCACCCAGCGCTACTTCGAGGCCAGCTGTAAGTCTGTTTTGAATAGTTTTGAGATCCCAGAGCGTTTGGGCCATGTGCATCGCAGCATTTAGAGCAACATCGTTTCGCTTCGCGTCGTTCAAACCAAACCCCCCTTCACCTATCTCCACGTAAATAGTAAGCCATACTTATCGAGTGAGCTCCGTGGTAAATCAAATCTTGACGAGTGACGCGCTGCTGCGCGGACCTGAGTCACGGACGCTCTCGCTCGGTCTAATTGTTCCTCTCTCTGGAGTTATGGGGCAGGCGGGCCCTGCCATCATGAACTGTGCCCTTTTGGCTACAGAAGAGGTGGCAGCTGCCACCGGTCGCGCAATCGAGTTGATCATCATCGATGGCGGTCAGCTCCCCCAGGATGTTGCGCGCGAAGTTGACCTATTAGTCACTTCACAACTAGTTCACGGCCTCGTGGGCACTCACCCTTCGAATGTGAGAGCCTCGGTGGAGCAGGTGCTCCGGGGTAGAGTTCCATACATTTTCACCCCACCGCACGAGGGTGCGAATGCAAAGCCTGGCTCGATTTTTCTAGGCACCAGCCCTAGCGAACAACTAAAGCAACCAATCGCGTGGCTTTCGGCTCACCGAAAAATCTCGACTTGGGCATTGATTGGCAACGACTATGTTTGGCCACGCCAGGTGCACCGAGCTGCGAGAAAGGCTCTTGCCGAACTGGGCCAAACCGTTGTTATGGACAGACTCGTTCCAACCGGCCACGTAGATGTCGAAGAACTCGCACACACCGCACTCAAGTCAGGAGCCGAAGGCATCCTGGTTTCTTTGATTGGTCGCGACAGCATTGAGTTCAATCGCACCATCGTGGAAATCGGGGCGGCAAATCACTTCGTTCGACTTTGCAGCGCGCTTGACGAAAACTGTCTCGTTGCAGCTGGTGGCGATGAGACCGGCAACCTGTATTCGGCGATGCCTAGCTTCATTCGACAAGATGACGACCGACACCTTCAATTGATGGAGGCCTACGCTGCTCGCTTCGGTTATCAGGCTCCGTTGCCTGGAACCTATGCCGAAGGGTGTTACGACGGTGTTAATTTATTGGCCAGCCTCGCGGTAGCGGGATTCGCGATTCCCAGAAAAATACTGGCCGAGCGCAAGACGGCGAAGATTGCGATTGCATTAGGAACCGATCTAGAGCCAACAGAAACCTTCAGCAGGGTATAGGCTACTGAATATTTCCATTTGGAAATATTCACTAGCTGCAGATTGGATACAACGTGAGCACACATTCAACCCTTCCGGGTTCAGGTGCTGGAGATGACTCAGGCATCGAACAGTTTGGTTACAAGCAGGAACTCAAGCGAACACTGAAGTTCAGCGACCTCCTGACCTACGGACTAATCTTCATGGTGCCAATCGCACCATTCGGCATTTTCGGAGGCGTATTCCAGGCCTCTGGCGGCATGATTGCACTTGCCTACATCATCGCAATGGTCGGCATGATGTTCTCCGCAAACTCGTACGCCCAAATGTCACAGGCATTCCCGATGTCTGGTTCGGTTTACACCTATGCCGGTCGCGGTATTGGCAAGCCAGTTGGCTTCATCGCCGGTTGGATGATTTTGCTTGACTATGTCCTCATCCCAGCCCTTCTGTACTTTGTTGCCGGATTGGCGATGAATGGCATCATTCCTAGCATCCCTGTTTGGGTTTGGCTACTAGCGTTCATCTCTTTGAACACCGTGGTCAACTACATGGGTATCTCGCTAACTGCAACCGTGAACAAGGTCATGCTTGTCGCCGAACTTGTAGCTCTTGCAATCTTCATGGTCGTGGGCATCGTCGCCCTAACTCAGGGCAAGGGTGGCGGATTCAGCTTCGACGCGTTCTTCAACGCCGAGACATTCTCATGGCCTCTAGTCTTCGGTGCTGCCTCTATTGCGGTTCTGTCGTTCCTAGGTTTCGACGCAATTGCAACTCTCGCGGAAGAAAATTCAGGTTCAAGCAAGTCACTCGGTCGCTCAATGATCTATGCACTGCTTGCAGTTGGCGTATTGTTCATCGCTCAGACCTGGGTTGCCTCAATGCTTGTTGAAGACCCAGCTGCACTGATTGCCAACGGCGACCCAACCGGTGTTGCGTTCTACGCGGCTTCTGAAACTGCCGGTGGCCACTTCATGTTCATCCTGACTGCTGTTTCAACAGCCATCGCTTGGGGTTTCGCAAACGCACTAGTGGCCCAGGCTGCTACCGCTCGCCTAATCTTCGCCATGGCTCGCGACGGCCAGCTGCCAAAGTTCTTGGCCAAGGTAAGTTCGAAGCGCCAGGTTCCATGGAACGCGACCCTTCTAGTTGTTGCTATCTCAGTTGGTCTGGGTGTCTTCCTGACTACCTTGCCTGACGGCTTGGTAGCAATCTCAGCACTGGTCAACTTCGGAGCAATCGTTGCTTTCATGCTGTTGAACGCATCCGTCATCTGGTGGTTCATCGTGAAGCAGAAGTCAAAGCGCTGGTTCATCCACCTTATTTACCCAGCCCTTGGCCTAGTCGTGCTTGCGTTTGTGCTTTACAACGCACGTGCTGCAGCACAGGTCTTGGGTCTTGGCTGGCTAGCCATCGGAATCATCGTTGCGGTGGTTCTAAAGGCACGCGGACGCGAGATCAAAACCATTTCGGTTGAGTAAGTAAAGAAGAAAGAAGTACTTCAATGAGCATCCACGAGCTTCGCCCATCGCCGAGCGAGTATTCCTATACTTTCGGAGGCAGAAATCCCCTACTGTCTGTGAAGCCCGGGGATCTCATTGAAGTTTCCACCGAAGACTGTTTCGGTGGTCGCGTGAAGTCACCACTTGACATCCCCAGTCAAGTAATCGACTTCGCCGAACTAAATCCTGTGTCTGGCCCAATCGAGGTTGAAGGAGCGGAGCCTGGCGATTTGCTGGCTGTGCACTTCGTTTCGATTGTGCCGGCACGGGAATATGGCATCTCTTGCACCTTCCCATCTTTTGGCGCACTGACCGCTACCCACGAGACCGCGATGTTGCACGATGACCTTGAAGAGCGCGTCTGGTTCTATGACATTGACCTCGAGTCCTGGACAGCAGGCTTCAAGGCCGGCAACTCTGACTATCGGGTTCGCATGCCGCTCGACCCAATGCACGGCACCATCGGTGTTGCACCGGCTAGCGGCGAGGTGCGTCTAGTCGTTACCCCAAACAGCTACGGCGGCAACATGGACACCCCAGAGGCTCGTGTCGGCACGACCCTATACCTGCCGGTCAACGTAGCCGGCGCCATGCTGTCAATCGGCGATGGTCACGCTCGTCAGGGCGAAGGCGAAGTCTGCGGCACTGGAATTGAATCGGCGATGAACTCGGTCATTGCGGTTGACTTGATCAAGGGCGCGGCACCATCATGGCCACGCCTCGAAAACGACGAATTCATCATGGCCACCGGGTCTGTTCGACCTCTCGAAGACGCCTACCGCATCAGCCAAAAAGAACTTATTAATTGGACCAGTGACCTGACAGGTCTGGATGCTCTGGATGCCATGCAACTGGTGAGCCAGATGGGCCTATCGCCTGCCGCCAATGTCTGCGATCCGAACTACACGATGGTTGCCAAGCTGCCTAAGTGGACCCTAAATGAGGCGCAGGCCTACGGTGGCGTGCACAAGAAGCTTCGCAGCCTCGCGGCGGAATACAAGCTCTCGCACTAGGAAGACTTGAGACGGCCGTTGAGCCGAAAGCTACTTTGAAGTGGCGTCTACGACGTTCTTGACCAACATGGCGCGGGTCATTGGCCCTACTCCGCCAGGGTTCGGTGACAACCAGCCGGCGATTTCAGCAACCCGAGGGTCGATGTCTCCGACCAAGGTGGCCTTGCCCTCTGCGCCTTCGACGCGGGTAATGCCAACGTCTAGAACAGCAGCGCCAGGCTTGATCCACTCAGGCTGAACGAAGTGAGCAACTCCGAGCGCACCAATAACGATGTCGGCGCGCTTTACGGCTTCCTCGAGATTGCGAGAGGCTGAGTGCAGCAAAGTGACGGTCGAGTCGATGCCCTTGCGAGTCATCAATAGACCAAGTGGGCGGCCAACGGTAACGCCGCGACCAATAATGGCCACCTCTGCGCCCTTCATCGGCACGTCATAGCGCGAAAGCAACTCGACGATTCCGGCGGGGGTGC
>WLGA01000093.1 GCA_009703445.1 Actinomycetota bacterium
GTTTGAGACCGACGCAACCGCATAAATAACGCCAGCCGCGGCGTCGACGCCGGAGTCAACGAAAGTTATTTGTGCCTTGGCTTTGGCTGCGCTTGGGCTGGCCGAAGGAGTAGCCGAGGCTGTGTCGACTGGAGCCGGAGAACTGCTGCTTGGTGCGGTGGCAGGGTCACTTGGGTTCGCCGTGGTCTCCCAGTTTGGGTATAGCAGCGCACAACCGCCCAGGCTGATTGCCAACATTGATGCGGCCGCGACAGTTGAGACCGCGGAGCGAATAGTTTTCAACTTCATGCTGTTGCCTCTCCTAGAATTTTCAAGGTTTGTTCACGTGAACCATGCATGGCGGCCCAAACCACCTTGCGATACTTGCCGTTGCTCGCCGCCCAGTCTTCGCCCGTTGCCTCGCTCAGGAGTGCATTTGCGCTTGCCTTATAGGCCGCGAAGAAGTCTTCATCGGCACGTGCAAGTTCTGGTGCGAATAGTTCGAAGTCGAGTGCAATCATGTGACGCAGGTATGCGGTCTGCACCGAAGGCTGAATCAAACCCTTGGCAACCGCGGCGCGAACATACTTGTCTACCAAGCTGATTGCGTGGACTCGATCCTTGAGGCTCTTCAACTCGGTCTTTCGCTGCGAGAGCGATTGACCCTCGGCCCGAACTCTCCAGTAATAGGAGCGCCCCGCGATTAGATCGAACTGCCCCGCGGCCAAGTATGCACTGGCCATCAGAGCCATGTCTTCGTAGGCAACACCCTCTGGGAAACGGAACTTGTAGTTCGTCCAGAAACTCCAGTCAAAGAGCTTGTTCCAAGCGGTTACGTCACCGAGCACCTCAGGGAACTCATCGACCGTGGCCGATTCGGAATCAGTTTCGAAGAGCATGGCAGACGAGGCGCGGTCAAAGTAACGGGCGCCATAGAAGCACACTGTTTTGCCGACTACCAATGGGTTTCCGCTGGCCTCGGCCTGGCGAACGAAGCGTTCGATCGAGCCAACCGGCAGCAGGTCATCCGAGTCGGCGAACATCACGTAGTCGGTGCTTTCAATTGCATCCAACCCGGTGTTTCTGGCGGCTCCGAGGCCACCGTTGACCTTTGTGATCACGCGCAAAAACGGAGTCGACTCTGCGAAACGTTCGAGGATTTCAAGCGACGAGTCTGTCGAGCCATCGTTCACCGCGATGATCTCTAGGTTCGGCCAGCGCTGCGCTCGGATGCTCAGCAGGCAATCTTCTAGGTAGTCCTCGACGTTGTAGACCGGCAAAATCAGGGTGACTTTTGGCGCGGTTTCATCGGTGTGACGAGCCTGGAATGACAATTTCCAGAGCACGCGAAGAACTGCATACTTGATGCCTGGAATCAGGCCCGTGGCCAGCAACTTGCGGGCGATTGAGATTAGGCGTGAGCGCATTATTTGCCCTCCGTGAAGACCTTGGCGATTACTCGGGAGGCGGCTTGCCCATCCTCGTGTGCATCAAACTTTAGCTGCCAGTTCCTGTATTTCGTCTGGTAGTTTCGTTCGATTTCACCCAGATTCTGCAGGGCACCAACGACCTCATCCTGGGTGTTCAAAATTGGGCCAGGAGCTTCAGATTCGAAGTCGAAATAGAAACCTCGTTCGGTGCGATATCTTTCGAGATCCGGGGTCATGAAAATGATTGGCTTGCCGGTAACCGTGTAGTCAAACATCACGGATGAGTAGTCGGTGATCAGCACGTCAGCGGCCAGATATAGGTCGGTGATGTTCGGATAGCGCGTGACATCGATGAATCGGTCGCTGCCGCCATCCTTGTGGGCCTCGTGAGTGTTGCTGTGGCCTCGATAAATCAGTTTGAAGCCCTCCGGTAGTTCGAGGTTTTCGTCGAGGTAGAACACCGATTGCCAATTGCCGGTGGCGGTGCGGCTGTAGTCGCGCCAGGTTGGCGCATACATGACCAGGGTCACGGATGGGTCACTCACGCCGATCGACTCACGAATGCGTTGTCGTTCTTCGGCGGTTGCGTTGGTCAACTTATCGTTGCGCGGGTATCCGGTTTCGAGGATCTCCCCCGAATAACCGAAGCAGCTCGGAAAGATCTCGGTGCAAAAGGCATTCGGTGAAATCAGGTAGTCCCAGGCCTTGGCTTCGCGATCCATCGTGTCGAGATAGCTCTTGGTCAACTGGCTGTTGGCGATGTCTCGACCGAGACGCTTCAGCGGTGTGCCGTGCCAGGTCTGCAGATAGGTTTGTCCGGCAGCTTTGCGAAAGTATGGTGGGAAGTTCGAGTTATTGACCAGGTATTTCGAGGTGGCCAAGGCGCGCAGGTAGGCTGCAGAGCCAAAGGCCACTCCGGTGGTTCCAGCCGGGGCCTTCGTTGCCGGTGCGGTTACCCAGATGAACTCGAGGTCTGGGCGCGCGGTCTTCAGGCCTAGATAGATGTCGTATGGGCTGTCGCCGATTACCTTGCCCTGGAATGACTCGAAGAGCACGGCGCCGCGAAGCGGACGTTTGCGGTCGAGCTGGTACTGCAGCGCACGGACTTTGATTGCGGCACGACGCTTAGCTGCGCCAACCAAACGCATCGGGGCAAATTTCTTGAGGCGAGACAGCCCACTCATTTGCCGGCACCCTTGCGCGAAAGTCGGCCCTGGTCAATGGTGGTTCCGGCACCGACGATCGCTCCCTTGATGAAACCGACTCCCCAGCTGAGGTGCATGGTTGGCAGGGCAATCATCAACGCGATTCTTGACTTCAGGCTGAGGCCGCCAGCGGTTACCGAAAGCGCCAAAATTGCTGCAGAATAAGCTGCCCAAGGCAGAATTCCAAGGATGTTTCCGAAGGCAAGCAAAGCCAGCCCGGCGACCAAACCCAAAACCAAAAGCGGTGGCGCAAAGTATCTAGTCGAAGCGCCGCGAACGTCTCGGCGGGTCAGATCTCCGCGCCAAATGCCGGTCGAATAGAACTGCTTGACCAGGTTCGTGAATCGGCCGCGAGGCCAATAGGTAACGCGAAGTTCGGGAGAAAACCAAACCAGCCCGCCGGTCTTCTTGATGCGCTGAGCGAGATCCCAATCTTCGCCACGGATGATGGCTTCGTCGTAACCGCCGACTCGCGTCAGGGCCGACTTCTTGAAAATGCCAAGGTAGGCACTCTCGGCCTCGCCGGCTTCGCCACCCACGTGATAGCTCGCGCCACCAATTCCGAAACGGCTCTTATAGGCCCAGGCGACTGCCTTTTGGAATGAACTCTTGCCCTTGGCATCCATGATGCCGCCGAGCTGATCGGCGCTTTGCTCGAGCAGGATGCGGATGCCATCGGCT
Organism: Actinomycetota bacterium; assembly: GCA_009703445.1. Lineage (GTDB taxonomy): Bacteria > Actinomycetota > Actinomycetes > Actinomycetales > Microbacteriaceae > Rhodoluna. The sequence goes on from WLGA01000093.1 coordinate 3,296, forward strand.
ATGTAGCCCGGGGCGAGTTCACTGTGCGCATCGACTCGAACGATGTAATCGTGCTTGGCAAGTTTGATGGCCGCATTTAGACCGATTGTGGTCAGGCCACGAGGGTTATCGATAAACCGGAGAGCCGGAACTCGCTTGGCGAATGCGGCGGCAACCTCATTGGTTGCATCGTGCGATGGGCCTAGCGCCAGGATGATTTCGAGCTCGCCCGGATAGGCCTGATCGAGGATGCTCTGCACCGATGCCTCTAGGTGTGACTCTTCATTCAGCACCGGCATGATGACCGTGACCGCAGGGCTAGAAACCACCATGGCTAGTCGATCGTGTCAGAGCCGGTGTGCACGTTATAGGCGTTGATCACTTCGAGCGGGTCGCCATCCATGATGAGCTCACCCTTTTCGATCCAGATCACGCGAGTGCAGGTGTCGAGAATCGACTTCATGCTGTGGCTCACCAAGAAAACGGTTCCGGCGCTGTCGCGCATCTCGCGCATGCGGGCCTCTGAGCGGTTGCGGAACTCCTGGTCGCCGACAGCAAGTGCTTCGTCGATGATCAAGATGTCGTGATCGCGTGAGGCTGCGATTGAGAAGCGTAGACGAGCCGACATGCCCGATGAATAGGTACGCATCGGCAGGTCAATGAACTCTTCGAGACCGGCGAACTTGGTGATTGCATCGGTGTTGTCGAGCATGTCTTTTCGACCGAATCCCATGGCGAGGCCACCCAGAAGGATGTTCTTTTCGCCCGAAAGATTTGGCAGCAAAACGGCTCCAACGCCGAGCAGAGCTGGCTTGGCCGAAGCATAAACAGCGCCGCCTTGGATGGGGGTTAGGCCGGCGATGGCACGCATAAGACTCGACTTACCCGAACCATTGCTGCCGATGATGCCAACCGATTCACCCTCGTAAACGGTGAAGCTCAAACCCTTGACCGCGTGCACTTCGCGCAAACGCATCTTGCGTGAGAACAAACCACCACCGGCACCAGCCTTGGTGGCGCGACGGCCGCTGGCGAACACCTTGTAGATGATGTGAACGTCGTCGACTACAACGACCGGCTTATTGCTGATTGGCTTAGCGACCTTCTTAGTCTTCGCGGCCATAGCGCTCCTCCGCCTTCCAGAAGAAAACTACGCCGAGCAAGAGAGTTACGACGGCCCAGATAACCGCTGCCAACCACATGAACGGGGTCGCCTCGTATCCGTCAACACCGGCTCCGCGAGCCAGGCTGACGAAAATGTAAACCGGATTGTACTGAGAGATCTGAAAAGCGAGTGGGTAATCCTTGAGTACATGTTCCATGCTGAAGAAAATGCCACTCACATAGAACGTTATGCGAACCACGAACGGGATTAGCTTGGCCAGGTCTTGGATGTGAACCGTAAGTCGAGCAGACACCAAAGCCAAGCCGGTGCTGAACATGATCATCAAAATCGTGATCGGGATGAGCAGCAGCCACTTCCAAGTGATCGGTTGCGCGAAGACTACCCAGGTAACCA
>WLGA01000094.1 GCA_009703445.1 Actinomycetota bacterium
GGAATCATGCCCTACATCACGGCATCGATCATCACCCAGTTGCTTCGTGTAGTAATTCCTCGCTTTGAGGCGCTACACAAGGAAGGCGCGTCTGGTCAGGCTACTCTGACTCAGTACACCCGCTACCTAACCATTGCTCTAGGTCTTCTTCAGTCGACCACCCTTATTGCTGTTGCCCGTCAGGGTGCACTGTTCGGTGCTGACTGTGTACTTCCAATCCTTACCGATTCATCAGCAATCGGTGTTGGTCTGATGGTTATCACCATGACTGCCGGAACCGGTCTGATCATGTGGATGGGTGAGCTCATCACCGAGCGCGGCGTCGGAAACGGCATGTCGCTTCTTATCTTCACCTCAATCGCATCTCGCTTCCCAGCCTCACTAATCGGCATCGCCGAGCAGAAGAGCATCGAGACCCTGATTGTTGTTCTTCTGATTGGTGTCGTAGTCGTCGCCCTAGTTATCTTGGTCGAGCAGTCTCAGCGCCGCATCCCGGTTCAGTACGCGAAGCGCATGGTTGGCAAGCGCACCTACGGTGGCCAAAGCACCTACATTCCAATCAAGGTAAACATGGCCGGTGTGGTCCCAGTTATCTTCGCGTCATCACTTCTTTACTTGCCTGCGCTGATTGCTCAGTTCAACCAGCCAGACGCCAAGGGTCAGGTTGCTCCGTGGGTTACTTGGGTTTCTACCTACCTAACCAAGGGTGACCACCCGCTATACATGGCGCTGTACTTCCTATTGATTCTTGGATTCACCTACTTCTACGTAGCTATCACCTTCAACCCTGAAGAGGTCAGCGACAACATGAAGCAGTACGGTGGCTTCATCCCTGGTATCCGTGCGGGTCGTCCGACCACCGAATTCCTCGAGTATGTCTTGAGCCGCATCACTTTCCCAGGCGCAATCTACCTAGGTCTTATTGCTTTGATTCCATTGGTTGCGTTCTCGCTAATCGGTGCGAACCAGAACTTCCCGTTCGGTGGAACCTCGATCCTCATCATCGTTGGTGTCGGTCTTGAGACCGTCAAGCAGATCAACGCACAGATGCAGCAGCGCAACTACGAAGGCCTACTGAAGTGATCCGCCTCCTCTTGATCGGCGCTCCTGGCGCAGGCAAGGGCACCCAGGCTGAGAAGTTGGCCGAAGCGTTTCAGATTCCAGCCATCTCAACCGGAGACATCTTCCGTCACAACGTGAAGAACGAAACCGAGTTGGGCAAGCAGGCCAAGGCGTTCATGGATCGCGGCGAGTATGTTCCAGACAGCCTCACCAACGCACTTGTTCGTGACCGTCTTTCTCACGCCGATGCAATCGAGGGTTTCCTTCTCGATGGCTACCCTCGCACCGCTGACCAGGTTGTTGAGCTAGATGACATCCTTGGCGCACAGGGCAACAAGCTCGACGTGGTTGTTCAGCTAACCGCTGACACGGATGAAGTTGTTCGCCGTTTGCTAAACCGCGCTATTGAGCAGGGTCGCGCAGATGACACCGAAGACGTCATCCGTCGTCGCCTAGAGGTTTATGAAGAGCAGACCGCTCCGTTGACCGACACCTACGCCGCTCGCGGCTTGGTTGTCATGATCGATGGTCTTGGAGAAGTTGCCGAAGTTACCGGTCGCATCCTCACCGCTCTCGCAGCTCGCGGCTTTTCGCCAAAGAACTAATGTCACGTCAAAGCGTTGAGCTAAAGACCAACGACCAAATCATCCTCATGCGCGATGCCGGATTGGCTACCGCAGCCGCACTTCGCGAGGTTCGCAAGGCAATCCGCCCGGGAATCTCAACTCTCGAACTCGACGCAATCGCTGAATCGACCATCATTGCCAAGGGCGGCCACTCTAACTTCAAGTTGGTTGCCGGCTACCGTCACACCATCTGCGCATCAATCAATGATGAAGTGGTTCACGGAATCCCGTCGGCCGACCGAATCTTGAAGGCCGGTGATATCGTCTCGATCGACTGCGGCGCCGAAATCGGCGAATGGAACGGCGATTCAGCAATAACCGTGATCGTTCCAAACGAAGATGGTTCGCAGGTCGATTCTGACCTAGTTCGGGCGCGTCAAACCCTGAGCGACGTCACCGAGCAGTCGCTCTGGGCTGGTATCGCAGCCCTTGCCAAAGCCGAATACCTCAATGAGGTGGGCATGGCCATCGAGGAGTACATCTACTCTCAAGGCAGGTATGGAATTCTCGAGGAGTACGTAGGCCACGGCATTGGTCGCTCAATGCACGAAGATCCTGCGGTCTACAACTTTGCCGTTCGCGAAAAAGGTTTCAAGGTTCAGCCTGGGCTTTGCGTGGCAATCGAGCCAATGGTTGTCGCAGGAAGTCACCGAACCAAGATTCTCAAGGATGGCTGGACTGTTTCAACCAAAGATGCATCTGACGCATCACACTGGGAACACAGCATTGCCGTTCATGACAAGGGCATCTGGGTTTTAACCGCCGAAGACGGGGGAGCAGCGAAACTTGCGCCTCTCGGCGTCAAACCGGTCCCTTTGAGCTAAAAGTTTAATTAGCACTCTCCCGCGGATTCGCGTAGGATTAGAACTCGGTGTTTCTACACGCATTCCCTATTCGCAAGATGTGGGTTTCTTGCGTGCCCTCGTTATGCCGAAATCGTAGAAGTAGATAAGTGAGTTATGGCCAGTAAAGACGGTGTCATCGAGATCGAAGGTTCGGTCGTCGAAGCTCTACCAAACGCAATGTTCCGCGTGGAGTTGACTAACGGTCACAAGGTTCTTGCCCACATTTCAGGCAAAATGCGCCAGCACTACATTCGCATCCTCCCAGAGGACCGCGTAATCGTAGAGCTGAGCACATACGACCTGACTCGTGGCCGCATCATCTACCGCTACAAATAGAGACTTTCTATTCGGGTCAACAGGCCTGGATAGTTTGAAAAACGGTTAGCAATAACCCCAAACAGAAGTAAGAGACATGAAGGTAAACCCAAGCGTCAAGAAGATTTGCGACAAGTGCAAGGTCATCCGTCGCCACGGTCGCGTCATGGTTATCTGCGACAACCCACGCCACAAGCAGCGCCAGGGCTAATCAGCCAAGACACCGCGGCGCGAGTAGCTAGCAGTTAGCAAAACGCACCAAGCTTCACAACTAAACAAAAAAGCATCGCAACGGCCCAAGATCCACGATCAAAGGCTGTAACCCTCGGAGAAGGCCGGGGCCCAATCGAGAGATTCGGAAGCGTTGTTTCAGACCTTCAATACAACAAGGAGAACTCCCATGGCACGTGTTGCCGGAGCCGATATTCCAGACGCGAAGCGCGTCGAAATCGCACTAACCTACATCTACGGCATTGGCCGTACCCGCTCAGTACAGATCCTGTCTGAGACCAAGGTAGACAAGAACATCCGTGTTAAGGACCTAACCGACGACCAGCTCGTCGCAATCCGTGACTTCATCGATGGAACCTTCAAGGTTGAGGGTGACCTCCGCCGTGACGTTGCCGCTGACATCCGCCGCAAGGTTGAGATCGGTTCATACGAGGGAATCCGTCACCGCAAGGGCCTCCCAGTTCGCGGCCAGCGCACCAAGACCAACGCTCGCACTCGCAAGGGTCCAAAGCGCACCGTAGCCGGCAAGAAGAAGGCGACCCGCTAGTAACTAGCGAGCGCATCTCAACCCCCAAAGAATTTAGGAGAAATCATGGCAGCACCAAAGGCAAAGGCAGGCTCAGCCGCCCGCAAGCCACGCCGCAAGGTAATCAAGAACATCACTGTTGGTCAGGCTCACATCAAGTCGACCTTCAACAACACCATCGTTTCGATCACCGACGCTACCGGCGCGGTTATCTCATGGTCATCATCAGGCGACGTCGGCTTCAAGGGTTCACGTAAGTCAACCCCATTCGCCGCACAGCTAGCAGCAGAATCTGCAGCTCGCAAGGCGCAGGAGCACGGCCTAAAGAAGGTTGACGTTTTCGTCAAGGGTCCTGGTTCTGGTCGCGAGACTGCAATCCGTTCGCTTCAGGCAGCAGGTCTAGAGGTTGGTTCAATCTCAGACGTAACTCCTCAGGCACACAACGGCTGCCGCCCACCAAAGCGTCGTCGCGTCTAACCGCCTGCCCCATCTTCGACAGGGCGCACAAATCCTGTTGAATCAAGCTTCTCTCGCAACAAAGCTTCGGAGTGGCCACTTCGAAGCCCCCAACAAATAGACAACAAATAGTGGTTGTCTAGCTGAAAGGAACCAAACGTGCTAATTGCACAGCGTCCAACTCTTCACGAAGAAGTCCTATCTCCAAACCGCTCACGTTTCTCACTTGAGCCACTAGAGCCAGGCTTCGGCTACACCCTCGGAAACTCACTTCGTCGCACCCTGCTTTCATCTATTCCAGGTGCAGCAGTTACCAACATCCGCATCGAAGGCGTTCCTCACGAGTTCTCAACCATCGAAGGCGTTAAGGAAGACGTCACCGAGATCATCCTGAACATCAAGGACCTCGTTGTTTCTTCTGAGCACGACGCACCTGTCGTTGCACACCTTCGCAAGCAGACCGCTGGTCCTGTTACCGCTGCTGACATCCAGGTTCCTGCTGGTGTCGAGGTTCACAACCCAGAGCTAGTCATTGCGACCATCAACGCAAAGGCAAAGTTCGAGGTTGAGCTAACCATCGAGCGCGGTCGTGGATACGTTCAGGCTTCACAGAACCGCAACCCAGACGCCGACGCAGGCGTTATCCCAATCGACTCGATCTACTCGCCAGTTCTCAAGGTTTCATACCGCGTTGAGGCAACTCGTGCGGGTGAGTTCACCAAC
>WLGA01000095.1 GCA_009703445.1 Actinomycetota bacterium
ATCAACGCACCGGCTAGAAACTTGAAAAACTTAGACATTGGGTGTTCCCTTCGTATACCCCCTAGGGTATGCTATAAATAGTTCAAATTGCAAATACCGAACCAAAACTCTTTAGGAGCAGCCATGCAACTCGACCAGGCAGAACTCAAGGCGGCACGCGATCGCCTCGCCCGCGTTCAGGGTCAAATCGGCGGCATCATCAAGATGATCGACGAGGGTCGCGACTGCACCGAACTCCTCAACCAGCTTTCGGCGGCGAGCACCGCGCTCAGCCGTGCCGGCTTCACCATCATTTCTTCAGGGATGAAGGCCTGCGCAACCGCCGAGGATGGCGACCCGCAACGCAAGGCTCTCGAAAAAGCCTTCATGAGCTTGGCATAGGCGACGCGAAATGAAGGTAATAATCATCGGCGGAGTCGCCGGAGGAATGTCGGCCGCAGCTCGCCTGCGCCGTCTCGACGAGCACGCCGAAATCACCGTCTATGAGATGAGTGAGCACGTCAGTTATGCAAACTGCGGTTTGCCATACTTCGTCAGCGATGTAATCTCGCAGCGCGAAACCCTGTTGCTGCAGACCCCAACCGCCCTCTGGAATCGCTTTCGAATCAAAGCGAAGGTTCAGTCGAAGGTCACCTCAATCAACCGCGATGCCAAAACAGTCACGGTTCGAAACCTAGCCACCGGCGAAACCTTCGAAGACAGCTACGACAAGCTGGTCATCTCAACCGGCGCACGTCCTCGTCGACTTGAAATTCCAGGCATCGAACGCGCAATGTGGTTGCGCAATGTCACCGACGCGGATGACGTGAAGGCCGCGCTCAACTCCCTGGCCGAGTCGAACGCCGACAACAAGTCGGTCGCCATCCTTGGTGCTGGTTTCATCGGCATCGAGTTGGCCGAAAACATTCGCCATCTGGGTCTGCCGGTGACGATTATTCAGCGCAGCAACAGCATCCTTGGGCAGTTTGACCCCGAGATGGTTCAGCCGCTGCACGCACGCCTCGAGAAGCACGGTGTGCGCATCGAACTTAACGTTCAGGCCGACCACATCACCCACACCCACGTGGTTCTCACGGATGGTCGCAAGATCGAAGCCGGCCTAGTCTTCACGGCTGCCGGCGTTGACCCAGACAACTCGCTTGCTCGCGAAGCCGGGCTGAAGATTGGCGTGACCGGCGGGCTTTGGGTCGACGACCAGCAGCGCACCAGCGACCCTGACATTTTTGCCGCCGGAGACGCCGTCGAAAAGAACGGTGTTTTAACCGGCGAGCAGACTTTGATTCCGCTGGCCAACCTAGCCAACCGCCACGGTCGCTTGGTTGCCGACGTAATTGCCGGTCGCGAAGTGCGTGCGCATGCGGCAGTCGGCACAGTCATCCTTGGCGCTTTCGGTTTCGCCGTTGGCATCACCGGTCTGAGCGAACGCGCGGCCGTGAAGGCTGGCATCAAGCTCCAGGTCATTCACATCCACCCGAACAGTCACGCGGGCTACTATCCGGGTGCCCAGCGCGTTTCGATGAAGGTGCTTTTCGACCCAGAGTCTGGGCGCATTCTTGGTGCACAGGCGAATGGCGAGGATGGCGTTGACAAGCGCATCGACGTAATCGCGACGGCAATGCACGGCGGCCTGACCATGGATGACCTCATGGACCTCGAGTTGGCCTATGCCCCGCAGTTTGGTTCGGCCAAGGATGCGATCAACATCGCCGGATACGTGGGCAACAACGTCTTCAACGGAACCACCCCGACGCTGCAGTGGCACGAGCTCGAAACCGCGCGCGCGGCCGGAGCCCAGGTCATCGATGTTCGCTCGGGTGGCGAGCATGGCAACGGGCACATTCCGGGCACACTCAACATCCCGGTTGAAGAACTGCGCGATCGCCTAAACGAAATCGAGCTTGAAAACGTTGTGGTCTATTGCCAGGTTGGTCAGCGCGGCCACATCGCAACCCAGATTCTGAAGGCAAACGGGGCCAACGTTCGCAACCTTGATGGTGGATACGTCACATGGTCCGCGGGCCAACGGGCTATACAAAGCTAGAAAGACCCGCTTTACTTGGCTTATCGACCACAAAGGAGTGGCGCAGTGAGCATTAGATTTCGCAATTTTCAACCCGCAGACACGGATGGCCTCCTCGCGCTCTGGGACCAGGCACGAAACTCTGGTTTTGAGCCGGTCTATTCGCTCGCCGAGGTTTTGGCCTCGTGCAATCAAGACCACGCAATCATTGCCTTCGATGGCGACCAAATCATCGGTGCGGCCGTGGGTCGTGTTGCCCACGAACAGGGATGGGTTGTCCTACTCGTAGTCTCGACCGACCACCAGGGTCAGGGCATCGGTGGCCGCCTGCTCGGCGAGCTCGAAATCGACATGGCCAGCTCAGGCATCACCAAGGTTTCGATGCTGGTTGCCGATGACGGCAAGAGCGGCGTGCTTGAGAAGGTTGGCTTCTCACCACTGAAAAACCTCAAGTATTTCGAACGCGAAGTGTCGATTAGCGAGCAAGAACGCGAGATCCTCAAGGACCTCGGCGGCCGTCTACTAGCGCGAGACCTTTGGTCAAAAATCGCCGGTATGAAAGCCGAGAAAGAGCTTCTCGAGCGCCGCCTAGTCTTGCCGCTTTCTGATGCAGCCCTTGCCGAGGCATTCGGCGTTGAGCCACCTCGCGCAATCGTGCTGTTTGGCCCTCCAGGAACCGGAAAAACCACCTTCGCGAAGGCCGTTGCCTCGCGCCTCGACTGGCCTTTCGTCGAGATTTTCCCATCCAGGCTTGCCGGCGACCCGGCCGGTCTAGCTGCCGGTTTGCGCGAAACCTTCAACACTGTGAACGACCTCGAAAACGTCGTGGTCTTCATCGATGAGGTCGAAGAGATCGCTTCCAAGCGCAAGGGTGACCCACCGTCGCCGACCCAGGGCGTGACCAACGAGCTGCTCAAGTTGATTCCGAACTTCCGCGAGAAGCCGGGGCGCTTGCTGGTTTGTGCAACCAACTACATTCGCGCCTTGGATGACGCGTTCCTGCGCCACGGCCGCTTCGATTATGTGATTCCAATCGGTTTGCCAGACGACGAGGCTCGTCGTTCGATTTGGAGTCGCTACATCCCCGCTGCCGCGCTCGACGCGATCGACATCGCAGCCCTGGTGCAGCGCACCGCGGGGTTCTCTCCGGCAGACATCGAGTATGCAGCCCGCAAGGCATCCCAGCGCGCACTCGAGCAGTCCGTCTTCGAAAGCAACGTCGTGACCAAGGAATCGTCAACCACCGCAACCCACCACTATCTGTGGGCAATCGACAACACTCGCCGAACCGTAAGCGACGAAGTGATCGCCGAATTCGAGCAAGACATCGAGGCTATCGGGCGCCTCTAGCTGTTGATATCGCGAGCCTGATTTCTCATCGCCTGCGACAATCGCTGCGCTGGCAGAAATGCGCGGCTTTGTTTAGCCCAGTTAAAGACAAAACCCTCGGCAGCAACCGAGGGTTTTTCTTGAAGCTCCGGAAAGCTTCGAATCGGACACATACTCCGAAGAGATCTCTCCACGAGTATAAAACACAAATTGGAATTGAAAGATAACGATTTGTGCTCCGATTCGTCGCTTGGTTCGCGCCCGAGCGAAGGAGAAGGACATGTCTAAATGGCAAGTCTTGGACCTGTTGCTGACAGTTGTGAAAGTGGTCGTTCTGGCACTTGAAACACTGTTGTTGATCAGATAGTTCCGAATCGGCCCCGGGGCAGGCACGCCTGCTTCGGGGTTTCCGCGAAACCCGCTAAAATAGAAGGGTTCGCCCAGCCAATGACGCCCGTTCGTGCGCCCACCTGCCGCCTAAAAATCAGGAGTTCCTGTGCCAAAAATCATCGTTGAAGTTATGCCTAAAGAGGTTCTTCTAGACCCAGCCGGGAAGTCAGTGAACAACGCGCTTCACCGCTCGGGCCACAACGACATCACCGCAGTTCGCATCGGCAAGCGCATCGAGCTTCACTTCGACCGCCCAGTAACCGACGCAGACCTCGCAGAGGCGCAGAAGATCGGCGAAAACTTCTTGAGCAACGCAGTTATCGAAGACGTTGTCTCGGTAACCGTTCAGAACTAAGCGGCGGCCCCCATGACTTTCAAGATCGGTGTTGTCACCTTTCCTGGCACCTTGGATGACCGCGACGCCCAGCGTGCAGTTCGTCTAGCCGGCGGCGAAGCCGTTGCACTTTGGCACGCTGACGAGAACCTGCACAAGGTTGACGCAGTGGTTCTGCCTGGCGGCTTCTCATACGGCGACTACCTTCGCTGTGGCGCAATCGCAGCTCAGGCTCCGGTTATGGATTCAATCATCAAGGCAGCAAACGGCGGCCTCCCAGTTCTCGGCATTTGCAACGGTTTCCAGGTGCTCGTTGAGTCTCACCTGCTGCCTGGCGGTCTAATCCGCAACGAAAAGCAGCACTTCATCTGCCGCGACCAGACCCTGGTTGTCGAGAACGTGAACACCCCGTGGACCAACCAGTTCACCCTGAACGAAGAGATCGTCATCCCGTTGAAGAACGGTGAGGGCGGCTACATCGCAAGCGAAGAGACCCTGAAGCGTCTCGAGGGCGAGGGCCTAATCGCCTTCCGCTACAAGGATGTAAACCCAAACGGCTCAATGCACGACATCGCCGGCCTGCGCAACGAGCGCGGCAACGTTGTTGGTCTGATGCCTCACCCAGAACACGCTGTTGAAGCCGGTTTCGGCACAGACATGCCAGGCACCATGCGCTCAGGCGTTGACGGCCTCAAGTTCTTC
>WLGA01000096.1 GCA_009703445.1 Actinomycetota bacterium
CGAGCCTCTAGGGCCTCGATTTCGTGGAACAGTACGCCGAGGTCGATAACCACACCGTTTGAGATAACCGGGGTTACGCCAGGGGTCAGGATGCCTGAAGGCAAAAGGTGGAGGGCATACTTCTCGTTGCCGATAACCACGGTGTGGCCGGCGTTGTTGCCGCCGTTGAACTTGACGACATAGTCGATGTGCTCGGCAATAAGGTCAGTTGCCTTGCCCTTGCCTTCGTCGCCCCACTGCGCACCAATAATCACTAATGCAGGCATACTTTTACCCCGTGTTTCAAGCTTTGGATTGCACGCGAAAGGCGTACATCTAAGTTTAGCGCGTAATAAGAGCCTGGGCGAGGGCGATTATCTGAGTGATCGGTTGGTCAATGTCGATGACAGCTCCGGGCTCATCCGTCTCGAGGGGTTCAAGAATCCCCAGTTGTGAGTCGAGCAGGGTGGCCGGCATGAAGTGGCCGGTGCGGGCACCCAGGCGTTGCGCGAGAATTTCTCGGCTGCCATCCAAGTGCACAAAGAACGTGTTTGGTGCGGCGGCACGGATGCGATCGCGGTATGCCCGTTTGAGAGCAGAACAGGCGATGACGGTTGCTGAGCCCTCGGCTAGCTCCTGGCCAACCAGGTCGAGCCATGGCCAGCGATCAGAGTCGTCGAGAGGGATGCCCGCACCCATTTTGGCTTTGTTGGCCTCAGGGTGCAGGTCATCCCCATCGATGAATCTTGCGCCAAGAGCTTCGGCGAGCGCAATGCCCACCGAACTCTTGCCGCATCCCGAAACACCCATGACAACAATCCGCCAATCGTTCACAGCCATTTCAGAATTCTCTCTTTTGTGTTGAGTGTTTACCAGTCGTGCATGGTGCCGTCGACCTTCAGGCGGTTAACCGGAAGGTAGGCAGGCTCATACTCGAACTGTGAGGCGAGCTTCTCGTCATAAGAAACTCCAAGGCCTGGGCTGGTGCCAGGGCGAATCAGACCATCGCTGAAGGTGTATTCAGGCTGGAAGACATCGTTGGTGTCTGAACTGTGCTGCATGTATTCAGAGATGCCGTAGTTGTGAATCGCCATGCCAAGGTGAAGCGAGGCGGCGTGACCGATTGGTGAAACGTCGGTTGGGCCGTGAACGCCTGACTTGATCTGGTAGACCGCCGCGTAGTCGAAAATCTTCTTTAGCGGGGTGATGCCACCACCGTGGCTGACCGGGCTGCGGACATAGTCGATGAGCTGCTCTTCGAATAGGTCCTTGTAGTCATAGATGGTGTTGAAGATTTCGCCGACCGCCAAAGGTGTGGTGGTGTGCTGGCGAATCAGGCGGAACGCATCCGTGTTCTCGGCTGGGGTTAGGTCTTCAAGCCAGAACAGGTCGTATGGCTCGAGTGACTTGCCCAGGCGCGCTGCCTGAATCGGGGTTAGGCGGTGGTGACCGTCGTGAAGCAACGGCAGGTCTGGGCCGAACTCGTTGCGAACCGCTTCGAACACCGACGGGATGTAGTTGAGGTAGGCGCGGGTGTCCCACTCTTCTTCAACCGGCACGGTAGAGCGGCGAGCTGGTTCGTAGTCGTAACGCTCCGATGATGCGCCCTTACCCGAGCCAGAGCCAGCCGATGCGTTGGCCGAAGCCGCGACACCGTAAACCGAATTCAAACCTGGGATGGCAGTCTGCACGCGGATGGCCTTGTAGCCCTTCTCCTGGTGCTCGCGAATCGAGTCGAAGATCTCGTTGAACTCGCGGCCCGATGCGTGACCGTATGCCAAGCAACCCTCGCGGCTTGCGCCACCGAGCAACTGGTAAAGCGGCATGTTGGCGGCCTTGGCCTTGATGTCCCAAAGCGCCATGTCGATTGCGGCAATCGCGGTCATGGTGATTGGGCCACGGCGCCAGTATGAACCGCGGTAGAAGTACTGCCAGGTGTCTTCGATGTTGTGTGCATCGCGCCCGATAAGCATCGGGGCTAGGTGGTCACGTAGGTATGCCGCTACCGCTAGCTCGCGACCGTTGACGGTTGCGTCACCTAGGCCGACGAGCCCGTCATCCGTGGTGATTCGTAGGGTCACAAAGTTGCGACCTGGTGAGTGAACAAATACTTCTGCTTTTGCGATTTTCATCTCAGTTGCTTTCTATTTGAGGGTTCGGTCTCGGCTACTTCGCCGAAGGCTTGCGGTTGTTGAGGGTGGTCCAGCGTGAACGCAGGGTGTGTGCTGCCGCCTTTGGCTGGCGGTCGCGGGTGAATGCGCCCTTTTTGTTGCCAAGCACACGGAAGATTCCAGGCTTGGTCTGGAAGTCTGCGAAGTTCCAGACGTGCTCGCCGACAACAGCCGGGAACTTGTCGAAAACGCCGTGGCTCATGTCTAGGTAGGCAGTCTGGTATTCCTCGCTCCAAGGCAGGTTGTGGATGCTGTGGCCACCGGCAAGGGTGTCGGCGCCGTACTCGGTGATGATGAATGGAACCGAGTACTTCTCTGTCCAACCCTTGAGCTCGGCCTCGAAGTGGATGGCAGCGTTCTCGAGGTCGCTGTGGTCTTCATACCAGCCCCAGTAACGGTTGAGGCAGATGACATCGGCCAACGGAGCCACCATGCATCGGCCGAATGGCTCGGTCATGACGTTGATGTAGGTGACCGGGCGGCTGTCGAGTTCGCGAGCCAGATCGAAGGCCGGCTTGAAGAAGTCGACTGCCTCTTGGATGCCGGTCTCGGCCTCGTTGGTGATTGACCAAAGCACGACCGATGGGTGGTTCTTGTCGCGCTGGATTAGCTCTCGAACTGCCTGAAGCAGGCTCGCCTGGGTCTTTTCGTTGCCGGTCTCAGGGCCGAAGGTCGGCAGCTTTGGGCCACCGAACATGCCCGAGAAGTTCTGGTTTAGACCAACGGCTGCGGTCTCGTCGATGATGACGATTCCGTGACGGTCGGCGTAGTCCATAACCTCTTCGGCGTATGGGTAGTGCGAGGTGCGGAACGAGTTGGCGCCGACCCACTTGAGCAGTTCGAAGTCGTTGACGAGGAACGAGTTGTCGTGGCCCTTGCCCTTGACCACGTGGTCTTCGTGCATTCCGAAGCCGGTGAAGTAGAACGGTTCGTTGTTGATCAAGAACTGGTTGCCGCGAACCTCGACGGTGCGAACACCGACGTTTAGCAAGTATTCGTCTGCGACCTGGCCACCGACCAAGGCCTCAATCTTCAACTCGTATAGATAGGCCGCGCCTGGCTGCCACAGCTTCACATTGGCCACGGTTAGCTCGCCGGTTGCTCCGGTGCCGGTTGCGACCTGCTTGCCATCCTCATCAATCAGAGTGACGCGAACCTCGGCCGCAGTGCTGGTGGCGACCTCGTAGGCGACCTTGCCGGTTGAGCCATCGAAGCCGGTCTTGACGGTCACGTCTTGAACGTGGACAGCTGGCACCGAGAAGATCCAGATGCTGCGAGCGAGGCCCGCGTAGTTATAGAAGTCGTGCAGGTAGGTCTGTTGCTTCACGCCGTTGTCGCCGACGGCAATGCGGCCCGGCGGGATGGTCTCGTTGGTCAGGATGTTGTTGACCGCGATGGTTAGGTTGAACTCTTCGCCGGCCTTGACGTGGTCGGTGATGTCTGCGCTGAATGGCATGTAGCCGCCGACGTGACGGGCGACCTCGGTGCCGTCCACGAACACGATTCCTTCGTGTGTTGCGCTGTCTACGCGAACGTTGATGCGCTCACCGGCGAAGCCGCGTGGAACTCGAACGGTGCGCTGGTAGAAGACCCAGCCGACGTGGTTGCGAATCGCGGTGTCGGTGAATAGGTCGTTGTAGCTTGCAGGAACCGGAGCCTGAAGCTTGGTGTCTAGTGCCTTGCTAGCCCAGTTCTGGTTGAAACCTTCACCATTGAAGTCGACTTTGAAATCCCATAGGCCGTCTAGGTTCAGAAGCTCACGGGTTGAGGTGCTCTGTGGTCGTAACATTTCTTCCTTTCATAGCCCTCCGGCAAACGGTTGCCAAACAGGGTAAATTTTTAGACTTTGGTGCGGTTTAGAACTAAATCCATGAAATCTGCGTTGGCAGCTAGTTCGCTGTCGACGATTGCGACCAGGCGGCTAACCAACTGTTCGCGGTCGGCCTCGATATCTCTGGTAGACGAATAGACGTGCAGAATCGCCTGCGCCTGGCTGTCTTCGACGCGGCCGGTCTTGGCAATTACAAACTCGACCCAGGCTCGGATGGCGACAGCGCAACCCTTGGCGTCGCGGCCGGCGGCCAACTCATACTTGGCGGTTGGTGCAATGCGCACTCGAAGCTTGGTCGAACCGTCGATGGCAATCTGGGCGAGGCGGTGAGCGATCTTGCCGTTGCGGAATCGGCCGAGGAGGGCGGCTCGATAGTTAGGCAGATCAAGTCCATCCGCAGGCAGGTGCTGAACCGCCTCGTTCCAGAATTCTTCGACCCACTCGAGGCAGGTCTCGTCGGCAATCGCCTGGGCTACGGTTTCGTGGCCACGAAGCTGGCCGGCATAGGCGAGCAAGCTGTGTGAACCGTTGAGCAACCAAAGCTTGCGGTTCTCGAATGGTTCGATGTGGTCAACGAAACGCGCTCCAGCGTTCTCCCAGGCAGGTCGGCCCAGCGGGAAATCGCCTTCTAGCACCCAGTCACGGAAAGGTTCGGTGACTACCGGCGAGCAGTCATCCCAGCCGGTTTCGGCGAGCACGGTGGCAATGTCGGCCTCGGTGGTCTTCGGGGTGATGCGGTCGATCGAGGTAGAAACGAATGAAA
>WLGA01000097.1 GCA_009703445.1 Actinomycetota bacterium
CCGGCATCTGAGAGCGCAAACGAAGCGTGCACGCAGCTGTAGTCGAACTCGACACCCTGACCGATGCGGTTAGGGCCCGATCCAAGGATGACAACCTTCTTGCGATCCGAAGGACGAACCTCGGTCTCTTCCTCATAGGTGCTGTAGTGGTAAGGGGTCAAGGCTGGGAACTCGCCGGCACAGGTGTCAACGGTCTTGAACACCGGACGAAGACCCAGGTCGTGACGAATGCCGCGAACCTCTGACTCGCTGATTCCGCGGAGGTTGGCGATCTGAACATCGCTGAAACCGTGATCCTTGGCGTGACGGATGACATCGAAGTCAAGATGTGCTGCAGCGGCGGTGGCATCGGCAACCTCGTTGATGAGCACGATTTGGTCAATGAACCATGGGTCCATCTTGGTTGACTCAAAAACCTGCTCCGGGGTTGCGCCAGCACGAAGTGCCTGCTGAAGCAATACGATTCGGCCATCGGTCGGGGTCTTGATGGCTTCCAGCAGCTCTGCGACGTTGCCTGGCTCGCCATCCCAGTGGAATGAAGAACCGCGACGCTCGAGGCTACGTAGAGCCTTCTGAAGCGCCTGGGTGTAGTTGCGGCCGATAGCCATCGCCTCACCAACCGACTTCATGGTCGTGGTTAGGGTGGCGTTTGCTGCCGGGAACTTCTCGAATGCGAAGCGAGGAACCTTAACCACGATGTAGTCGAGAGTCGGCTCGAAGCTTGCCGGGGTAACTCGGGTGATGTCGTTAGGGATTTCATCCAGGGTGTAACCGATGGCAAGCTTGGCGGCAATCTTGGCAATCGGGAAGCCTGTGGCCTTCGATGCTAGAGCAGACGAACGGCTCACGCGCGGGTTCATCTCGATTACGACAACGCGACCGTTTTCTGGGTCGACTGCGAACTGAATGTTGCAACCACCGGTGTCAACGCCGACTGCACGGATGATGTCGATGCTGATGTCTCGTAGGTTCTGGAACTCACGGTCGGTCAGAGTTAGCGCAGGTGCAACGGTGATCGAGTCGCCGGTGTGGACACCAACCGGGTCAACGTTCTCGATGGAACAAACAACAACACAGTTGTCATTGGTGTCGCGCATCATTTCCAGCTCGTATTCTTTCCAGCCAAGAATCGACTCGGATAGAAGAACCTCGGTTACTGGGCTGGCCTGAAGGCCTGATTCACAAATACGGCGAAGCTCTTCTTCGTCATGTGCGAAGCCTGAACCTAGGCCTCCCATGGTGAATGACGGCTGAACCATCAACGGGTAGCCAAGCTCTTCGACGGCAGCAAGACACTCATCCAAGGTGCCACAGATGACTGACTTTGCGACGTCTGCGCCATTGCCAAGCCCAAGCACAAGCTGCTTGAAAAGCTCGCGGTCTTCGCCCTTCTTGATCGCGTCGACCTTCGCGCCGATTAGCTCAACGTTGTACTTCTCGAGGATTCCCATCTCGTGCAACTGCATCGCCGCGTTTAGTGCGGTCTGGCCACCGAGAGTAGGCAGAATCGCATCCGGGCGTTCCTTCGCAATGATTGCCTCGATCACCTGAGGGGTGATTGGCTCGACGTAGGTTGCGTCAGCAAAGTCAGGGTCGGTCATGATGGTGGCCGGGTTTGAGTTCACCAGGATGACTCGGATGCCCTCTTCACGGAGAACACGGCAAGCCTGGGTGCCCGAATAGTCGAACTCACAAGCCTGTCCGATAACAATCGGGCCAGAGCCGATTACTAGAACGCTGTTAATGTCTGAACGCTTTGGCATTACTTGGCCACCTTGTTGCTCTCGATAACCTCAACCAAACGGTCGAAGAGATAGTTGGAATCGTGTGGGCCAGCTGCGGCCTCTGGGTGATACTGCACTGAGAATGCAGGGATGTCGAGACACTGAAGGCCTTCGACCACGTTGTCGTTGAGTGACACGTGGCTAACCAAAACGCGTCCGAATCCGGCTGGACTCTCGACCTCAGGGCCGCCGTCTACCTTCACTGCGAAGCCGTGGTTGTGAGCCGTAACCTCTACCTTGCCGGTGGTGCGGTCCATAACTGGCTGGTTGATGCCTCGGTGACCGAAGGTCAACTTATAAGTCTCGAAGCCAAGAGCACGACCCAATAGCTGGTTACCGAAACAGATTCCGAAGAATGGAATCTTCTTGGTCAGGATCTCGCGTAGCACCAAGACCTGCTGGCCCGAGGCCTCAGGGTCGCCAGGTCCGTTCGAGAAGAAAACGGCATCCGGGTTTGATGCGATGAGAGTGTTTGCGTCGACCTTGGCCGGGAATACCTCGACCTCAAGACCGCGTGCAGCCATGTGCTCGATGGTCGAGCGCTTAATTCCGAGGTCCACGATGGCAACCTTGCCAACCTTGGTGCCCTCGGCTGCCACGGTGTAAGCAACGTCGGTGGTCACCTCGTCGCTGAGCGAGAGGCCCTTCATCTGCGCAGCAGACTTCACCTGAGCAAGCAGCTCTTCAATCGAGGCCTCGGCAGCTTCACCCGAGAAGATTCCGGCGCGCATCGAACCAGCAGAGCGCAGGTGAATGGTGAGTGCGCGTGTGTCGATGCCCGAGATTGAAACGATGCCGAACCTCTTCAATTCTTCTGGCAAAGACTTCTCGGCACGGAAGTTTGAGACGATGCGAGAAGGGTCGCGAACGACATAACCGGCAACCCAAACCTTGTCTGATTCTTCGTCGCGTGCATTGACGCCGGTGTTACCGATGTGAGGTGCGGTCTGCACCACAATCTGGCCGGCGTATGAAGGGTCGGTAAGAGTTTCTTGGTACCCGGTCATACCCGTGGCAAAAACAAGTTCACCAAGAGTTTTTCCCTCGGCCCCGTATGACTGCCCCTTGAAAACGCGACCGTCTTCAAGAACTAGTAGAGCTGTGCTCATTATTTTGCCTCTCTGTTGCTAATGGTTTCGAGCGCAGAAATCAGGGCTGCTCGATCGCCTTGGTCGACAACACGAAGGTGCGTCGAAAACTTTTTGGAATCCTGAGACCAGTCGATGGTCAAAATGCCTTTGGCCTCGGTCACGCGGTCGATGGTGACCTGATTGGTTGAAAGTGATTCGATTGCCGACTTCTCGATAGCCAGAGGGCGCTCCCCCTTGCGAATCAGCTGCAATCCACCTTCGAACACGATTGCGTGCGCTAGACCGCGAATACCAAGCCCGTATGCGCGAACGCGCTCAAGGTGGTTTTCTGCGTAAGTAGTTGCGACGTAGAAAGCTCGAACTTTGACAAGTTGTTTACCAGCATTGCCGAGCGCCATTGGTGGCTGTGTGAAGTCGGCTTCTTGCTTTGCCGCTCTGGCACGCCAAGCGCGAATCGCGGTCAGCACAAAGAAGAAAAAGAGAATCGCGAGGATGATCGCAACATAGTACTTCTGCATTAGTTGCGACCCTTTTCGGCTAGTTGCCCATCGCGGACGGTGAAGTAGCCGCGGTAGATCGTGTGGACGACCTTTCCAGGCAGCTCCAAGCCTACGTATGGAGAGTTCTTGGATTTCGACGCGTTGTCGGCAACAACCTTGCGCTTCACGGTTGGGTCGATCAGAGCGATGTTGGCAAGTGCGCCAACGACCAAGCCCTGACCCTGCTCGGTGTCGCCACCGATCTTTGCCGGGTTAGTTGACAGCACTTCAGCAAGCCGTGACCAGGATGACTTTCCGCTGTCGATGAGCACATCCTGGGCAATTGAGGCTGCGGTTTCAAGGCCGAGCATGCCGAAAGCGGCAGCACTCCACTCGCAGTCCTTCGCCTCGATCGGGTGAGGAGCGTGGTCGGTTGCGATGATGTCGATGGTGCCATCGATAAGCGCTTCGCGGAGCGCGACAACATCGGCAGCGGTGCGAAGTGGCGGGTTGACCTTATAGACCGCGTCATAGCTGCGCACTAGCTCGTCGGTAAGCAAAAGGTGGTGAGGTGTGACTTCGGCGGTCACCTGAATGCCACGGGCCTTTGCCCAGCGAACAATTTCCACTGAACCGGCCGTTGATAGGTGACAAATGTGAACGCGTGAACCGACGTGTTCGGCGAGCAAGACGTCGCGCGCGATGATCGACTCCTCGGCAACGGCTGGCCAACCGGTAAGCCCGAGCTCTGCGGAGACCGCCCCCTCGTTCATCTGAGCGCCTTCGGTTAGGCGTGGTTCCTGCGCGTGCTGAGCGATGACGCCGCCAAACGCCTTTACGTACTCGAGTGCGCGACGCATTAGTACTGGGTCGTGCACGCACTTGCCATCGTCAGAGAAGACTCGAACCTGAGCCTTTGAATTCGCCATCGCGCCTAGTTCGGCGAGCTGCTTTCCTTCGAGACCAACGGTTACTGCACCGATTGGATAGACATCCGCGTAGCCTGCCTCACGTCCAAGCGCGGCTACCTGCTCAACAACGCCGGCGGTGTCGGCAACTGGGCTGGTGTTTGCCATTGCATGAACAGCAGTGAAGCCACCCATCGCTGCAGCTTGCGTGCCGGTCAAAACGGTTTCGCTTTGCTCGAAGCCTGGCTCACGAAGGTGAGTGTGCAGGTCGACGAAGCCGGGCACAGCGACGAGACCGCTGCAGTCGATAGTTTCGACGC
>WLGA01000098.1 GCA_009703445.1 Actinomycetota bacterium
GAACTTCGTAGAGTTCGCGTATCGCGCAAACTTAGCCTTCGCAGTGTCGCCACCGCGGTGGGTGTCTCTGCCAGCCTGTTGTCTCAGGTCGAAACCGGCAAGACTCAGCCTTCGGTCAGCACCCTGTATGCACTGGTTAACCACCTTGGTATTTCTCTAGACGGTCTAATGAAGGGCCAGTCGCAAACCGAAACCGCAGCCAACGCAGCTGGATACCAGGATGGCCACAATGGCATCGTTCAGCGTCGCAACGAGAACCCGCTCATTGAAATGGAAAACGGTGTGGTCTGGGAGCGTTTGGCCGATGGCGGGCGCGAAGATGCCGACCCGCTAATGGTCACCTACGAACCGGGCAGCTCGAGCTCGGTTGACGGAAAGATGATGCGCCACGATGCTCTCGAGTATGGCGTGATCATCGAAGGCACCCTGACTCTCAAGATCGAGTCAGAGGTTCACGAACTTTATCCTGGCGATTCATTCAGCTTCGACGCCAACCGCCTGCACATGTATGAAAACAACTCGGCTAAGCCAGCCCGAGGCATCTGGTTCGTGATTGGCAACAAGGATGGCGAAAGCCAAAACCTGAGCAACCTCGGCCCGGCAAAGAACAGCGGGCCAAGTTTGCCAGCGAAGTCAGCCGTAGACGTTCTGAACGTTATGGGTGACGCACGAGCTCGAAACCGTCGCGGCTAGTTCGCTCTAAACCAGCATGCTGAGCGGGTTTTCAATTCGCTTCACGAACGCCGCAAGCCACTGAGCAGCAACCGCACCGTCGACTGCACGGTGATCTGCCGAGAGTGTCACGGTCATGATGTTTGCCACCACGACCTGACCGTCCTCGACAATTGCGCGAGGTGATGCGGCGCCAACTGCCAGGATGCCCGACTGCGGTGGGTTCAAAATCGCGGCGAATTCCTTGGTGCCGAACATGCCCAGGTTGCTAACCGCAAAGCTGCCACCCTCGAGTTCTTCCTGGCGCAACTTGCCGGCACGTGCGCGCCCGGCGAGCTCAGAAATCTCCATGCTCAGGTTGCTCAGCTGTCGCTTTTCAACACCACGGATGACCGGGGTAAGCAATCCACCATCGGTGGCCACGGCCACGGCGATGTCTGCTGATTCAAACTTGTGCATCGCCTCTGGGGTGAAGATTACGTTCGCCTCAGGAACATCCATGAGGGCCGAAGCCACCGCCTTGACCACGATGTCATTCACCGAAATCTTGACCGGCGATGACTCGTTGATGCGCTTGCGAAGTTCGAGAAGCGAATCGACCTTGCAGTCTGCGGTCACATAGAAGTGCGGAACCGTTGACTTGCTTTCGGTCAGGCGACGAGCAATAGCGCGGCGCATTCCGGTGTGCGGAACGGTAACGTAGCTGCTCGAATACTCCTGCTTGGCGATTGCCGAGCCAGGTGCACCTGCTGCCGGAGCAGCGACCGGGGTTGCGAGTGGGGCTGCGACTGGGGCGGTTGCCGCAGGTGTGCCGTTGGCCAAGTATGCCTCGAGGTCACGACGAACCACACGGCCGTCGGGGCCGGTGCCGGCAATCTGATTGAAGTCGACGCCGCGTTCTGAACCGAGCTTGCGCACGATCGGGCTGACGAACTTGCGGCCACCTTCGTGAGCCGTTGTCGCAGGGGCCGGCGCAGCAGGTGCTGCAGCCGCAGGGGTCGGAGCAGCCGCCGGGGCTGCAACCTCGATGACCGGAGAAACAATTGGCGCCGCGACCGGTACCGCTGCAGCGACTGGTGCAACCTCGGCAACCGGAGCCGCGGCTCCACCCAAGAGCGCATCGCCGGCGGAGCCATCCTCGCCCGCACCGAGCAGGATCATGATTGGTGCACCAACTTCGACCGAAGCGCCATCGGCGACTAGAACCTTATAAACGGTTCCTTCGGCATCCGACTCATAGTCGACCACTGCCTTCTCGGTTTCCATCTCGGCGATTACGTCGCCAACCTTGACCGAGGCGCCAACGGTTACCTGCCACTTGGACAGGACGATTTCGGTTGCGCCTGCGGCAACCTCTGGCATGCGAATCAGAGTTGCCATTAGTTCTTACCAAACCCTTCGGCTGCACGCTTTAGGCCAGCGACCACTTCTTCGGTCTTGGCGATTGCCGCACGCTCGAGCACCTTTGAGATGCTCGGTGAGGCTTCGCCGCCGTGAACACGCTGCACCGGCTGGTCGAGATAGTCGAAGAATCGACGCTGAATCTCGTCTGAGAGCCAGCTGCCATAGCTGGTGCCCTGAGCTCCCTGCTCGACAATCATGACCGCGTTGGTCTTCTTGATGCTTGCCTCGATGGTGTCCCAGTCGATGCTTGCGCGGTCTAGCCAGCGAAGGTCAATGACCTCGGCGTCAACGCCGGTCTGCTCGACGGCCTCGAGTGAGTGGTTGACCATTGATAGGTAGGTCAAGACGGTCAGGTCATTGCCGGCACGCTTGATTGCGGCCTTACCGAACGGGATCTGATAGTCGTAGTCGCCTACAGCAATCTCGCCCTTCGACGCGTAGAGATCGACGTGCTCGATAACGAGCACTGGGTCTTCGAGAGCCAGAGCCGCGTTCATCAGACCGATGTAGTCGAACGGGTTCGAGGCTGCAACGATTCGCCATCCCGGCGCAGTTGCCATGATGCCGGCTGGGTCCATGAGGTGCTGTGATCCATAGCCCGAACCCATCGCAACCTTGGTGCGGATAACAACCGGAACAGCCGCGTCGCCACCGAACATGTGGCGGGCCTTGCCGATCTGGTTGAAGACCTGGTCGGCAGCAACCCACATGAAGTCTGGGTACATGAATTCGATGACCGGGCGGAAGCGACCATCCAAGGCCATTCCGCCACCGAGACCCGCAAAAGCGTTCTCACTGATTGGGGTGCCAAGGATGCGGTCTGGATACTTCTCAACCAAGCCCTTGGTGGCTCCGTTGGTGCCACCCTTTAGGCGGTGGATGTCTTCACCGAGAACCACGATGCGTGAGTCGGTCTCCATGCGGCGATCCATCACGGCGGCAACGGCGTCGACGAATCGAACCTCTTCCTTTGCGCCGGTGTGGGTTTCGAATTCTTCGGTGCGGGCACCGTTTAGCTCACTCGCATCTCCGCGAACACCGACGTTAACGAAGTCGGCGCTTGGCCAAAGCTCGGCGCGAATCTTGCGGGCGCCAGGCTTGCCGTTCGGGTCTGCCTCGAGCAGCTGGTTTACGGCTAGGTCCATCGCGGCCTGCGCTTGAGCGCGCACGTTGTCGACCATCGGCTGGTCAAGAAGGCCAAGGTTGATCATCTCGTTGGCTACGCGAACCAGTGGGTCGCGACCGCGCCACGATTCTTCTTCGTCCTTCGGGCGGTAGCCGAATGCGCTGCCTGGGAATGGACCGTTCTGGTGGAAGAAGCGGTAGACCTCTGCCTCGATGACCGCAGGGCCCTTGCCGGCACGAACGTGCTCGGCGATTTCCTGCATCGCTAGGTGCACGGCCAATGGGTCCATGCCGTCGACGCGCCAGCTCGGGATTCCGAAGCCGGTGCCGCGGCCAGATAGGCGCTCCTCGGCGGTAACTTCTGAAACGTGGGTCGAGACCGCATACAGGTTGTTCTCGATGAAGAAGACGAGTGGGATGTCCCAGGCCGCGGTTAGGTTCATGGTTTCGAGAACAGAACCGATGTTTACTGCTCCGTCGCCGAAGTAGCTCACGGTCAGGTCGCTGGTGCCAGAGTGCTGCTGAGCCCAGGCGTTTCCGGCACCGAGTGGCACACCGCCACCTACGATCGCGTTGGTGCCAAGAGCTCCGGCTTCCTTCCACTGAAGGTGCATCGAGCCACCGCGTCCGCGGCAGTATCCCTGAGCGAGTCCGAGAATTTCTGCGAGGGTGCGCTGAAGCACATCCTGGATGTCGTGGTTAACCAAGTTGGTGACGTCTAGGTTCGGGGCGACATAACCGATCGCCTTGGCCAAGAACTGGTGGTGACCGCGGTGTGAACCGTTTACGGCGTCGGTGGCGCGAAGGCCGACGATCGAACCGACCGCGCCACCCTCTTGACCGATGCTCGAGTGAGCTGGGCCGTGAACCAAACCTTCGCCCGCAAGCTGCAGCACGGTTTCTTCAAAGGCACGGATGAGGTGCATCTGGCCGAGCATGTTCTCGAGTAGGCCAGGGTCGGCGTTGCGCCAGTCTTCAGGGGTGGTGCGAAGCTCGACCCAAGGTTCCTTTGGTGAGAGTTGAATCTTTTCGGTCATCTTTGACTCCAATGTCGGACTGGTTTAAAAACTGCGGATTTACCTAAACTCAAGAATAGCCAAATGTATCCAATCCATACCAATAAATCTACAAATACTTATAAAAAAGAGATTTATACGCAAAGATGTATCCAATCAAGACTTTAGGAGTCGAAATGAGCAAGGGGATCCCAACGCTTCGCGGAACCGACCACATCGGCTTCACCGTGCCTGACATCGAAGAGGCCACGGTCTTCTTCCGAGACATCATCGGCTGCGAAATGGTCTATAGCCTTGGGCCCTTCCAGAGCGACGACAACTGGATGGCCGAACACCTAAACGTCAACCCGCGCA
>WLGA01000099.1 GCA_009703445.1 Actinomycetota bacterium
AACCCAGTCTTGGAACGGCGTGGTCGACGTGACCGATGCCGACCTACTAGGCGAGCAGTTGATTTGGGCGGCAACCGACCCGGCCGGTGAAAACCAGGCCTTTAACATTGCCAACGGCGACACCTTCCGCTGGCGCTGGCTATGGCCTCAGATTGCCGAGCACTTCGGCCTTCCTTATGAGGGCCCTAAGGCAGAGCACTTCCAGCCACTCGAGGAGCAGATGAAAGATGCTGGTCCGGTATGGGAAGAGATCGCCAAGAAGCACGGTCTTGCCGTGAGCGACGTGACCAAGTTGGCTTCGTGGTGGCACAGCGACAGCGACCTTGGTCGTCAGATCGAATGCTTCACCGATATGACCAAGTCACGCGAAGCCGGTTTCTTGAACTTCCGATCAAGCCCTAAGAGCTTCTTCGCCAACGTTCAGGCATACCGCGACGCAAACATCCTTCCAAAGGGCTAAACCCCAGGATCAAAGAGTTACACCGAGTAACTAACCAAAAAGTTGAAGGGCCACCCGTTTGGGTGGCCCTTCTTCTTTGCCTGTATGAAAGGCGGTCTAAGTTGACTACAGCGAAGCGGTGAACTCGATGTGCGCCTTGATGTTGTTCATCGGCTTCTGCGCAGCCTCGACTGCGCCAAGCGCCTCGTCTACGGTGAATCGAGCGGTCACCAAAGGTGAAAGATCGATGTTCTTGGTCGACATGAAACGGATGGTTTCTTCCCAAACGCCAGGTGAACCGATCGAACCGGTGATGGTAAGTTCCTTCGACTGAATCAATCCGAGCTGAGCCGGAGCCGACTTGCCGACATCGATGCCGATGTAAGCAACGCGGCCCTTGAAGCCGGCGAGCTCGAGTGCGGTTGCCATGACGTCTGGTCGGCCGGTGGCCTCAACCACTACGTTCGCTCCGCGACCCTCGGTGACCTTGGCTAGCAGCGCCTTGATCTCATCCGGGCCACAGACATAGTCGGCACCAAGTTCGTGGGCAGCCTTCTGACGGAAGTCGACTGGCTCAACCACGATGGTCTTTGCGCCAAGCGCCTTGGCGGCTGCGGTAACTGCAAGACCAATCGGCCCAGCGCCAAGCACAACCAAGGTGTCGCTTGCGTTAACGTTTCCGACGCGCATCAACGCATAGTAGGCAACGCTGAATGGCTCGACTAGTGCGCCATTGTTCCAAGATATGTTGTTCGGAATCTTGTGAAGCCATGACTCTTTGGTCACGAAGAACTCGGCTGCGGCACCGCTGATCGAGAAACCGAAGTGGTCGTCACCGATCACACAGTCACCAACTACGTGGTCGCCCTGCTTGAATCTGGTCACCTTCGAACCGACTCGCATGACCTCGCCAGACCATTCGTGGCCAGGGATGATTGGGTAGCTAAACGGGATGTTGTAGCGACCTTCGAGAAGTTCGATGTCTGAGTGGCAGACGCCGACCGCGCGCGAGGCAATCAGAACTTCGTCGTCACCGATTTCTGGAACGGCGAGCTCGTTTACCTTGGCAACGCCTTCTGAAACAAATTCGAGTGCCTTCATGATTAGAAACCTCTCACTAGAACTTTTGTCTCGTTGCCGGTTGGCGATACGAGTTCTTCGAAGCCCTTGGCGACGATGTCATCCATGGCGATCTGAGAGCTGACAACCTTCTCGACTGGCAATCCGCGACGGCCGATAAGTTCGATGATGCGAGGCCAGTCAGTCACTGGGTAGCACCAGGTTCCGGTGTAGGTGATCTCGCGCTCTGAGAACTCCATCGGTTCGATCGAAGCCGGGCGGGTGTGCAGACCGGTCTGAACGATGTATCCGCCAGAGCGAACTGCCTTGACCGAGGTCTGAAGAGCGCGCTCGTTGCCTGAACACTCGATGACAGCGTCAACGCCGATGCCACCGGTGGCGTCCTTCAAGGTGCCGATCACGTCATCCTTGGTTGGGTCAAGCAGGGTCGCGATGCCGAGGTCATCGATGAGGCGCTTGCGGTTTGGGTTTAGCTCTGAAACGAAGACGCGTGCGCCTAGGTTCTCGGCATAGATTGCGGCCAGCGCGCCGATTGGTCCGGCACCGGTGATGAGGATGGTGTCGCCTGGGCGAACGTTTCCGCGGTCGACACCGTAGGCAGCAACAGCGGTTGGCTCGACTAGTGCGCCGGCAACATCAGACATAGAGTCGTGCAACTTGAAGACGTTGGCTGCTGGAACAACAGCCTGCTCGGCAATACCGCCCCACTCGCAGCTCAGGCCGATGCAGGCCATCGAGGTGCAGAGGTGGTTGTCGCCGCGTGAACAGAAGTAGCAAACGCCGCATGACAGCAGCGGCATGACCGAGACGCGGTCGCCGACCTTGACGTTGGTTACGCCCTTGCCGAGTTCTAGAACCTCAGCAGAGAATTCGTGGCCGAGAATTTGCGGAAGAATCGAGCCGTTTAGCTTGTGCGGCTTCGACGGGATCACGATTGGACCCATCGCATACTCGTGCACATCGGTGCCACAGATGCCACACCAGAAAGGCTTTAGGCGAACCTCGCCCGGGCCAACCATCTGAGGCTCAGCGACATTCTCAACCCGAATGTCTTTTGCTCCGTAGAAAATTGCTGCCTTCATTTTTTACTCCCTATTTCTTGGTTACTTATCTAAAGCGATGGGTCAAAGAGCACTTTGCCCTGAATCTTGCCGGTGCTTAGAAGTTCAAGTTGGTTGCTTATCTCTGACAACGGATAAACGCCCTCGATTAGTTCCTTAGCCAGCGTGCTTGTTTCAAGGATGTCTAGCGATGCACCTAGGTCTTCGCCGCACACGTGCGCCAAAGTGGTGATGATGTTGATTTCGCTCAAGACCAACTTGTGCAGGTCAACCTCTGGGTGTGCCGATGGCAAACCAACCTGAAGGATGGTTCCACCGCGTTTGACCATGTTGATTGCAAACGGCAACTGGCCTGGCGCACCACTGGCTTCGATGACAACATCGATGCCTGCCGGGCCGAAGATCTCCTGGATGTTTTCGGTTGCCTCAGGGCCAACCTCAACGGTGTGGTCCGCGCCGAGACGAGCAGCGCGCTCTAGGCGGCTGCCCCCAAAGTCGAGAACGGTAACTTCGGCGTCGACCAGGTGCTTCAAGCCGGCCAACACGAAGGTTCCGATCGCTCCGGCACCGATGAGCAAAACCTTGTCACCGGCGCGAACACCAGAACGACGTGCTGCGTGCAGGCCAACCGCAAGTGGCTGGGCGATTCCCGCGGCATCAAGATCCATGCCGGCTGGAACCTTAACCAGAGTGCTGGTCGGTGCAGCGACGAACTCGGCCATTCCACCGTGACGGTTTAGGCCGAGGGTCACATACTTGTCGCAAAGGTTGGTGCGGCCCTCTTTGCAGCGCTTGCATTGGCCGCAGCTGATGCCGGCTCCAGACGCAACGATGTCGCCGGTCTTGAACCCGGATGACGGGTCGACTTCACCGATGATTTCACCGATGAACTCGTGCCCGAGAACCATTGGACCCTGGTGGCCGCTGTTCGGGTGCTTTGCCAAAACCGGAAACATTTTCGGACCCGACTTGTATTCAGAGGCATCGGTTCCACACATGCCAGAACGCAAAATCTTTAGCAATACCTCGCCCGAAGCCGGGGTCGGCACATCCATGCTTTCAACTCGCACGTCACCGCTGCCGTGGAAGACAGCTGCAATCATCTGGTCGGTCATTTTTTTAGATTTCGCCGCGGCCTGCAGGGGTGTTTAGGTGTGACTGTGAGTCACGCTGCAGAGGCAGTGGCCCGCCTACCGAGTAGTAACGCTGGCCGGCGACCAATAGGTCTTCGGCAGGGAACTTGGTGATGACCTGGCAGCCAGTTGCGGTGACCACAACTTCTTCTTCGATTCGGGCAGCGCCCCAGCCGTCGGCTGATGGCCAGTATGTCTCGAGCGCGAAGACCATGCCCTCGACCAATACTTCTGGGTGGTCGAATGAAACCAGGCGAGAGAAGATCGGCTTTTCCCAAATCGATAGACCAACGCCGTGACCATACTGAAGCGCGAATGCTGCCTCTTCGTTTGCGAAGCCGAACTCTTCGGCCTTTGGCCACACGGCTACGATGTCTGCGGTGGTTGCACCTGGGCGAACCAAGGCAATGGCGCGGTCCATGTATTCACGGGCACGCTTGTATGCATCGTGCTGAGCAGTGCTCGCCGAGCCAACCGCGAAGGTGCGATAGTAGCAGGTGCGATATCCCTGATAGCTGTGCAGGATGTCGAAGAAGGCTGGGTCACCAGGGCGAATCAGACGGTCTGAGTAAACGTGTGGGTGAGGTGAGCAGCGCTCGCCCGAGATGGCGTTAACGCCCTCTACGTACTCTGAACCGAGGTCGTAGAGCACCTTTGAAACTAGGCCAACGGCCTCGTTCTCCTTGACGCCTGGGCGAAGGAACTCGTATAG